>CAMDIH010000001.1 GCA_945898515.1 Candidatus Neomicrothrix parvicella RN1
CTCGCCGTCGGTGCCCCCGAGCCCCTGCGGGAGATCCCATTCCCACCCTCCCGGGTCATCCATTTCTTCCCGGGCTCCAACCCCAAGATGGTGGCCAAGGTGCCCACCATCGCGCCCACCGTCGACATCCTCCTGTGCAATCTGGAGGACGGCGTGCCCGCCCGCGACAAAGAGGCAGCCCGGGCCGGCCTGGTGGAGGTGGGCCAGGGGTGGACTACCACCGGCACCCAACTATGGACCCGCACCAACTCACTGGACTCCCCCTGGGGCCTGGATGACCTGATCACCGCCGTCACCGAGGTGGGCGACAAACTCGATGTGATCATGATCCCCAAGGTGGAAGGCGCGGAGGACATCCACTTCGTAGACCAACTCCTCGCCCAACTCGAAGCCAAGGCCGGCCTCCGCCGACCCATCCTGGTGCATGCCATCCTCGAAACCGCTCGCGGCGTGGCCAACGTGGAGGAAATCTGTGCCGCCTCCCCACGCATGCAGGGCCTCTCGCTCGGCCCCGCCGACCTGGCCGCCAACCGGCGCATGAAGACCACCCGGGTGGGGGGCGGCCATCCCGGCTACCTGGTGCGGGAAGATCCGCGCGATGACGACATCCACGGGCCTCGTACCACGCACCAGCAGGACCTGTGGCACTACACGGTGGCCCGCATGGTGGACGCCTGCCAGGCCAACGGCATCTTCGCCTTCTACGGCCCCTTCGGGGACATCAAGGACACCGTGGCCTGCGAGGATCAGTTCCGTAACGCCTACCTGTTGGGCTGCGTGGGGGCGTGGAGCCTCCACCCCGTACAGATCGACATCGCCAAACGGGTGTTCTCCCCCGATCCCGCCGATGTACGCCATGCCCGGGCCGTGATCGCGGCCATGGGCGACGGAACCGGCGCGGTGATGCTGGAGGGGAAGATGGAAGACGACGCCTCGGTGAAGCAATGCCAGGTCATGATCGACTTGGCCGAACAACTTGCCGCCCAGGACCCCGCCCTAGCCGCCCTGTACGCCCAAGCCAGCGACGCATGACCGCCTCCGCCCCTCGGCCCCGGCGCTCAGTGCTCTACATGCCCGGGGCCAACGCCCGGGCCCTCCACAAAGCCCAGACCCTTCCCGCCGATGCCCTCATCTTGGACCTCGAAGATGCGGTGGCCCCCGACGCCAAGCCCGAGGCCCGTGAGCGGGTCTGTGAGGCGGCCACCTCCGGCGACTACGGCACCCGGGAAATCGCTATCCGGGCCAACGGACTCGGCACGGATTGGCACGCCGCTGACCTCGCCGCCATTGCCGCCGCCGGTCCGGCCGCCATCGTCATTCCCAAGATCAACTCCGCGGCCGAAGTGCACCAGATCGAGCGGGCCCTCGAAGCCGGTGGCGCCCCTGATCACACTCAGATCTGGGCGATGTTGGAAACCCCCATCGCGATGTTGTCGGCCCTGGAGATCGCCACGAGTTCCGAGCGGCTCACGGTGCTGGTGATGGGTACCAACGATCTGGCCAAGGAACTACAGGCCGCCCATGTGCCGGGTCGCCAGCCCCTCTTGGCCGGACTGGGCCAGTGTCTCCTGGCCGCTCGGGCCGCGAGCAAAATGATCCTCGACGGCGTGTACAACGACATCACCGACGAAGCGGGTTTCCTGGCCGAATGTGAACAGGGCCGCAACTTGGGCTTCGACGGCAAGACCCTGATCCACCCCAGCCAGGTCGATCCTTGCAACACCACCTTCGCTCCCAGCGCCGAAGAGGTGACCAAGGCGGGTCGGATCATCGCCGCCTTCGAGGAAGCCCAAGCCGAGGGCCGGGGCGTGGTTACCGTCGACGGCCGCATGGTGGAGAACCTCCACGTCGCCTCCGCCCGGCGCACCCTCGCCATCGTGGCGGCCATCGAGGCCAGCACCACCTGATCCCCTTGAACACACCCGCCCGGGGGCATCCGCAGGGCACCAGCGGGAAATGGAAGTCACCCGGCGGGCCATCGCCGCGGCAAGCCGCAGCGCTCGCCGGTTACGGCGTGGGGAACGGGTTCGGCCCCCGGACCTTCCCCTGGTCCGCCTTGGGCATCAACTTCGTCGGCTCCCTCGCGCCCGGGGTGGTGTGACCGCTCAGCGACCTCCGGGGGTGGTCCGGGTTGAAATCAGTACGCGCCAGCAAGTTTGTTGTGGTCCCAACTCACTACGCGCTCAGTGGTGATCCGCACCCCGAAGCGCTTGGCCCCGGTGGCGTGCACATGCGGCCGGATCTCCTCGGTGACCTCGCCGAAATAGCGCTCGTACACCGCCTCGCCGATCTCCATGATGGCGTCGTGGTCGGTGATGACCGCAGCTCGGCCCACGATCTCCACGCCCATGAGTTGGTCGTAGTCGTCGCCGGTTTCTACCAGGCAGGTCACCCGAGGGTCGCGCTGCAGGTTGAGGATCTTCTGGCTTTTACCGAAGGTCCAGAAGACGACGTCGCCATCGATCACGGCGTACCACATGGCCACCAGATGGATCGTGCCATCGTGGTTGAAGGAGGCCACGTTCATGGTGTGGCGGCCGTCGAGGTACTGCGTCACCTCGACATCGGTCATCTTGATCTGGTCACGGCGAGACATGGCTCTTTGTCTACTGCCTGAAGGTGCCCGGGGCGTTACCGGGATCGAAAAGTTCGGGGGCCACCGGGCAGTCGGTGCGCCTCAGCGCTTCGGCAGACGTCTCCAAACCCGCCGGGCCGCATACCTGGTCCACGAGGGACAGCGGCACCACCTCTTCGTCGAGGTCCCAGGGATCGGTGGGTCGGATGGCCCATCGGGTGGCCAGGGCTTCCCACATCCGCGCCGGCAACAAACGCCCGGCGCCCACCGTGAGCCACACGGGCACCTCCGCCGCCTGGGCCACCGCCGCGGCCGCGTAGGAACCACTCACTCCAACAAATCCGCTGGGCCCACAGGCCACCGCCTCGAGCACGACGACCTCAGCGTGGACCACCGCCGCGGCGAGGCCGGCGGGGGGAACCTCGAGGGCATCGATACCGGCCTGCTGTAAACGACGAACCAGGCCACTGCCCTCTCCCAGCACATCAACCGCCAGCACTTCCACGTCGCCGCGACGAGGCAGGGCTTCCCCCACCAACTCCGGCCAGCCGATCACACAGACGGTGCCATCTTCGGGCAGGGCGAAGGCCAGTTCGCTCCCGGTGGGATCAGAGTCGATGTCGTCTACCGCTTGCCAGGCCTCGCGACGGCCTTCTGGAGAGGTAAGCACTCGCGCACAGAGCCACCACAGCGGACCGGAGGTGGGATGGCGGTCCACGATGCGTCGGCAAGCCGCCACCAAACCGGCCGGATCATCATGAAAGGCGGCGAGGGCCTGGGCTGTCTCTCGTACCAGCACGGCCTGATCCACCCCCGATGCTCGGGCCACATAGCGGAGCCGCTCGATCGGGTGCATGGCCTGAACCTACCGGGGTTCGCTCCAACGCCCTCCCACCGCCGGTTCGCTTAGGCCCCGGGCTTGAAGAACATGAGATACAGCATCACCACAAAGGTTCCGCTGGCGATCCCATTTCCCCATTGCAGCGGCCGAAGGGCGTTGGCATCACCCGCCGCCAGCCGACGCAACGCCGGCCCGGTAATAGCGCCCACCACCCCGCAGAGCGTCAGCCACAGCAGCAGAGCCAACGACAGCCAGATTTGGCTGAAGTCCCATTGCGCACCCGAGGCAAACACCAGTGCCAACCCGAACAGGCCGGTTACCACCAAAGCGGGCAGGTGCACCCACTGCGTAGTGCGGGCCAGTTCCTCCGCCACCGCGCTGGCCACTGGCTCCCCCTGGGCCTGGGTCCGCACCGTCAACGGGGGGTGGACCACCAGCGGGGCGAAGGCCACCAGCAGGGAAACGAGGTGGCCGACGAGCAACAGGTTGTACCAGTTGGAGGCGTAGGCGGCGAGGACCATACGGCACGACCTTCGGGAAACTCGGCGGAATCTGCTCGCGCGGAACCTAGCGCGCTACCGTCGGGACTCGTGGCGACCGACCCCCCTGCCGATCTCACCCTCACCCCCATCAACGGCGAGCCCCGCACGGTGAAAGGCTGGGTGACCACCTTTCAGTTGGCCACCGTCGTGCTCGACCCGTTTACCAACGAGAGCGCCTGGCTCCTCGAGACCGCCGGACGGATCCTCACGCACTTCAACGGCGCCGACTGTCGGACCGCCTTCATCATCACGGGAACCGCCGAGGATGCCCGCCAGTTCCTCGGCCCGTGGTCCACCACCATCCTCACCTTCGCCGACCCCACCCGGGCGGCCGTCACGGCTCTCGGGCTCCAAGAACTACCGGCCTTCCTGCAGATTCGGGGCGACCTGCACGTGGCCAGCGCCGCCGAGGGCTGGGATCCGCCGCAGTGGCGAGCGGTGGCGACCAGCCTGGCCAAGGCCATGAGTTGGTCCTCGCTGCTCATCCCCGAACCCCACGACCCCTCGCCCTACGCCGGCTCTGCGGCCGCCGGCTGATCGGGCTCAGCGCCCCTCGGTAAGTCCGAGCAGATCCAGCCGGGTGTCGAGTTCGGACGCCTCCATGAGCCCCTGGGCGATCACGAGTGCCCGGATGCTTTGGCCGGTCGTGGACGACTCTTGCACCAGCGCCGCCACCCGGTCGTAGCCGAGTACCGGATTGAGCGCCGCCGCCACCTGAGCGGTGGCCTCGGCATACCCCCGCATCCGTTCCTCATTCGCTTCGATACCCCTGATGCAGCGGTCGGCAAACAGGCGCGTGACGTTGGTGAGAAGTCGGATGGACTCCAGCAGATTGCGGGCCATCACGGGCAGAAAGGCGTTCAGTTCGAAGCTGCCCTGACTACCGGCAAAGGCCACGGCGGCATCGTTGCCAAACACCTGGACCACTACCTGGCTCACGGCCTCCGGTAGCACCGGGTTTACCTTGCCCGGCATGATCGACGACCCGGGCTGGAGGTCGGGAAGCCGGATCTCCGCCAGTCCCGAGGTGGGACCCGACGCCATCCACCGCAGGTCGTTGGCAATCTTGAGGAGCGCCCCCGACAGGGCCCGCAGTTCCCCCGAGAGGCTCACCAGCGCGTCTTGGGCCCCCTGAGCGGCGAAATGGTTGCGCGCCTCTCGCAGCACCACATCGCCACGGGTAGCCAACAGGGCAACCACCCCCGCGGCAAACCCTGCGGGGGCGTTGAGGCCCGTGCCGGTGGCGGTGCCCCCCAACGGCAGTTCCCCCACCACCACCACCGCGGCGGCGATCCGCTCGCCGGCCTGGCTGATCTGGGCGGCATACCCGCCCATCTCCTGGCCCAGGGTCACCGGCGTGGCGTCCATGAGGTGGGTACGACCGGCCTTCACGACGGTGGCGTACTCGTGGGCCTTGGCCAGCAGGGTGTCGGCGAGATGATCCAGGGCGGGCAGCAGCCCATGGGTCACGGTGATCGCCGCCGCCAGACGGATGGCGGAGGGGAACACATCGTTCGATGACTGCGAAGCGTTCACCTCGTCGTTGGGATGGACCACCCGGCCCAGACGCTCCGTGGCGAGGAAGGCAATCACTTCGTTGGCGTTCATGTTGGTCGATGTGCCCGATCCGGTTTGGAACACGTCGACCGGAAACTCGTCGTCCCACTGCCCCTGGGCCACTTCGCGTCCGGCGGCCGCCACCGCCGCCCCCACCTCGGGCGCCAGCACGCCGAGGGAGACGTTCAGCTCAGCAGCGGCGGCCTTGATGGCGCCGAGGGCATGAATCAGACACGGCTCCATCACCATGCCCGATACGGGGAAGTTCTCCACCGCCCGTTGCGTCTGGGGCCCCCACCGAGCCGAGGATGGTACCCGGACCTCGCCCATCGCATCGTGCTCAACCCGGAATCCGTCATCCGACATGGCCCCACGCTACGCGGGGGCCTAGCGTTGAGGGGCGATGAGCGACCTTCCTTTCACCGAACTACTCCCCCTCGGTCCCGACGAGACGCCCTACCGCCTCCTCACCACCGAGGGCGTGGCGACCATCGACGTGGCCGGACGGAGTTTTCTCGAGGTATCCCCCGAAGCCTTGACCCTGCTCACCCGCACGGCCTTCCGAGACATCGCCCATTGGCTTCGACCCAACCACCTCGCCCAGTTGCGGCGGATCATCGACGATCCAGAGGCCTCGGCCAACGACCGCTTCGTGGCGATCGATCTGCTCAAGAACGCCAACGTGGCCGCGGGTGGAGTACTCCCCATGTGTCAAGACACCGGCACGGCAATCGTCATGGGCAAACGCGGTGAGCGGGTGCTCACCGGCGGCGACGACGAGCGGGCGATCACCTTGGGGATCCAGCAGACCTATGAGACCTCGGCCCTGCGGTTTTCGCAGATGGCTCCGATCACGATGTGGGACGAGATCAACACCGGTACCAACCTCCCGGCCCAGATCGAGCTCTACGCCACCGCCGGGGCGGCCTACACGTTGCTCTTCATGGCCAAGGGCGGGGGCTCCGCCAACAAGAGTTACCTGTATCAGGAAACCAAAGCGGTGCTGAATCGCCCGTCCATGCTGAAGTTCCTCGACGAAAAACTTCGCACCCTAGGCACCTCGGCCTGCCCGCCGTACCACCTCGCCATCGTGATCGGTGGTCCGTCGGCGGAGTTCGCCCTCAAGACGGCGAAGTACGCCTCGGCCCACTACCTCGACACCCTCCCCACCGGCGGCTCCCCCCTTGGTCACGGATTTCGCGACCACGAACTCGAAGCGGATGTACTCACCCTCACCCAGGGATTCGGCATCGGCGCCCAGTTCGGCGGGAAGTACTTCTGCCACGACGTGCGCGTGGTGCGCCTCCCCCGCCACGGGGCCTCCTTGCCGGTCGCCATCGCGGTGTCGTGCTCCGCCGACCGCCAGGCCCTCGGCAAAATCACCGGCGAGGGCGTCTTCCTCGAGCAACTCGAGGAGGACCCAGCGACGTACCTCCCCGAGGTCACCCAGGACGATCTCATCGATGCCGATGTGGTGCCCGTCGACCTCAACCAGCCCATGGCACAGATCCGTGCCCAACTGTCCCGCTACCCGGTGAAGACCCGCCTTTCCCTCAGCGGGCCCATGGTGGTGGCCCGAGATCTGGCCCACGCCAAGATCAAAGAGCGCCTCGACGCCGGCGAGGCCATGCCGGCGTATTTCAGGGATCACTGCGTGTACTACGCCGGCCCGGCCAAAACCCCCGCCGGGTACGCCAGCGGCTCGTTCGGCCCCACCACCGCCGGCCGGATGGACTCCTACGTGGCGCAGTTCCAAGCGGCCGGTGGGTCGCTGGTGATGTTGGCCAAAGGGAACAGGAACCAGGCGGTCACCGATGCCTGCGCCGCTCACGGCGGCTTCTACCTCGGATCCATCGGCGGCCCCGCCGCTCGACTGGCGCAGGACTGCATCCGCCGGGTGGAGGTGCTCGAATATCCCGAATTGGGCATGGAGGCGATCTGGATGATCGAGGTGGAGAACTTCCCCGCGTTCATCGTGGTCGACGACAAGGGCCACGACTTCTTCGATCTCGTGAGCACGCCGGTGGCCATCACCTGATCCCGCCGCCCCGGTTCCCTCAGGCCAGTTCCACCAACTCGAGATAGCCCTCGGCCCAGTGGTCGAGCGTGCCCTCGGGCATGAGCAACACCTTGTTGGGTTCGAGGTCGCGCACGAAGTCGGCGTCGTGGCTGACCAACACAATGCTCCCCGGCCAGCCTCGCAAGCCTTCGGCTACTGCTCGACGCGAACCCGGATCGAGGTTGTTGGTGGGTTCATCGAGCAGCAACAGGTTGTGCCGCCCCGCCACGAGAATGGCCAGCGCCAGTTTCGTTTTCTCACCGCCGGAGAGCGTGCCCGCATCCTGGTGAACCTTGTCGCCGGTGAGGCCCATCGCCCCGACGATGGCCCGCAGATCGGGGTCGGCGGCATGGGGCACCTGCTCCCGGAGGTGCTCGAGGATGCTCCGGCCCGCCTGGATGCCTTCGTGCTCCTGGGCGTAGTACCCCGCCACCACGTTGTGACCTAGACGGAAACTGCCCTCCTCGGGCGGGCGTTCGGCGGCGAGCACCCGCAACAGGCTGGTCTTGCCGGCCCCGTTGAGCCCCATGATGAGGAGTCGTTCTCCCCGTTCCAGAGCAAAATCGACATCGCGAAACACCTCGTTGTCGCCGTAGCGCACCGCCAAACCCACACCATCGAGCACGAGACGACCAGGGGGCGGCGGCGGCGGAAATTTCACATGCACCGAGCGATTCCCCTTCGACACCTCCACCTTGGTGTCTTCCAAACGCACGATGCGCTTTTCGATGCTGTGGGCCATCGACGCCTTGGAGGCCTTGGCGCCGAAGCGGTCCACCAGGGTTTGGAGCCGATCGATCTCCTTGGCCTGGCGCTGAGCGACCTTGGCCAGGCGGATCTCGTCTTTGGCGCGATTGGCGAGGTACTCGGTGTAGGTGCCCTTGTATTCCTCCATGGCACCGAGGCTGGCGTCGTCGTATCGGTCGAGATGCAAGACCCGCGTGATGGCTTCATCGAGCAGGTCAAGGTCGTGGCTGATGACCAACAGCGCGCCCCGATAACTCCGCATGAAACCCAACAACCAGTCCTTGGCGTCGCTGTCGAGGTGGTTGGTGGGCTCGTCGAGCAGGAGGACGTCGCTCCCCGCGAAGAGGATCCGGGCGATCTCCACCCGACGCCGCTGCCCGCCCGAGAGTGCCCCCACCGGCAGATCGAGACGGTCGGCTTCGAGACCCAAGCCCGCCGCGATGCGCAACGCTTCGCTCTCCGCCGAATAGCCGCCATCCACCCGAAACTGCTCCTCGGCTCGGGCGAACCGCTCGACGGCTCGCTCCGAAGGGTCTTCCTCCATCTGCAGCCGAAGTTTTTCGATGTGGGTCATGGCTTCGTCGAACCCGCGCCCGGAGAGGATGTGGCGGATCGCCGGAATCTGATCGTCAACCCCGTCGAGGCGCGGATCCTGGGGGAGGTACCCGAGCCCCCCAGTGCGGTTCACCACGCCGGCGAAGGGGTCGGCGACACCACCGAGCACCTTGAGCAGGCTGGTCTTGCCCGCCCCGTTGCGGCCCACCAGGCCCACCTTGTCCCGGGCGCGAATCGAGAAGCTAACCCCGTCCATGATGACGGAGCCTCCAACCTCTACGGCGAGTTCTCGAACCTGCAGCACGCCACCATGCTCACAGCCACCCGCTCCGCTGACCAACTCATTAGGTTGGACCGCTATGGCGTTGGCCTCAGAATCACGGGCCCAACTCCTCGTGGTGACGGCGGCCATCCTGTGGGGAACCAACGGCACCGCGCAGGCGTTGGGTCCAGCCGGGGTCAGTACCGTGGCGGTGGGCGCCGCCCGAACGGTGGTGGGTACGGTCGTATTGGTGGTCATCGCGGCCAGCCGAGGACGTCTGTGGGCCGGGGCCCGCGACCTCCCGCGCCGACCCCTGGTGCTGGCCGCGCTGGCCATCAGCAGTTACCAACTCTGCTTCTTCGGGGGCGTGCGGTTGGCCGGAGTGGCCATCGGCACCGTGGTGGGGGTGGGATCAGGGCCGGTATGGGGCGGACTGGTGGGCTGGTTCGGTCGCGGTGAACGGCCGGGGTTGCGCTGGGGCATCGCCACAGCCTTAGCGCTACTGGGGATCGCGCTGCTCGCCACCGCCGAGAGCAACGGGGTGCGAGTGGACCCGGTAGGGATGGCGCTGGCGGTGGGGGCCGGGGCGAGTTATGCCCTGTTCACGCTCTGGTCCAAGACCCTGACCGACCACCACGAACCCGACCTGGTGATGACCTGGGTCTTTCTGTTCAGCACCATCGTGCTGCTTCCCCTCGGCCTGGCGGCGGGCCTTGGCCCCTTGTGGTCGAGCACCGGGGTGGCGATGGCACTGTGGCTCGGGGTGATGAGCATGGCGGTGGCCTACTTGCTCTTCGGACGGGGCATCGCGGTGGTCTCGGTAGCCACGGCCACCACCCTTTCCCTCGCCGACCCCCTCACGGCCTCGGTGTTGGGGGCGATTGTCCTCCACGAACAACTCACGGGCTCGACGCTGGTGGGGATGGCGTTGATCCTGGCGGGCCTCGGGGCCCTCACCCTCAACGGGCCACCCAGCCGCCGTCGATCGTGAGGGTCTGGCCGGTCATGTACGACGAGGCATCACTGGCAAGGAATAACAATCCGCCATCGAGTTCGTGGGCATCGCCGGCGCGGGCCATCGGGCAGTTGCGCCGCATGAACTGATTGGCGCTCTCGTCGCTGAACATGAGCTTGGTCATCTCCGAGGGGAACCAACCAGGAGCCAGCGCGTTGACCCGCACGCCCTTGCGAGCCCACTGCACCGCCAGTTCTCGCGTGAGGTTCATCACCGCCCCCTTGGTGGCGCAATACGAGGCCTGCTTGATCGGAGCCGAGGCCACCTGGCCCAGCACCGACGAAATGTTGATGATCGACCCCGACTTCGCTTCGATCATGTGGCGGCCGGCGAGTTGGCTCAGCAGAAACACGGCGTTGAGGTTTACCTCCACCACGCCGCGGAAGTCATCGATGGCCTCGTCCTCGGCGGCCACCGGGGAACCGAGCCCGGCGTTGTTCACCAACACATCGAGATGACCTTCCCGGGCCACCGCCGCCGCGATGAGTTGCTCACAATCGCGGTCGACGGACACATCGCAGGTCATCGGCACAAGGCGATCGCCCAACTCGGCGGCGAGGGCCTCCAACCGGTCTGTGCGCCGCGCCGCCGCCACCACGGTGGCTCCGGCCGCGTGCAACACGCGGGCGAAACGGTCGCCGAGGCCGCTGGACGCACCGGTAACCACGGCAAGGCGTCCGTCGAGACGAAATGGGGCAGTGAGATCAATGGTGCTCATGACCCAGAACCTACGAGGCGGCGAGGTCAGGGCAGCAGTCGTGGCAGGCTGAGGCCATGAAGGTGCGCATCGGGTACGGGCTGGGCACGCGGGCGTCGTGCGATCCGGAGGGGTTCGCCGACCTGGTCACGGGCTTGGAGAAGCACCGCTTCGACTCGCTTTGGCTGTCGGAACGGGTGGCGAGCGACTGTCCCGATCCCATCGTGGGGCTCAGCATCGCGGCGGGGTTGACCACCAAGATCAAACTCGGCTTCTCCGTACTGGTTCTCCCCGGCCGCAACCCGATGCTCCTGGCCAAACAACTCGCCACCCTCGACCGCCTGGCGCAGGGACGCCTGCTGGCGGCCTTCGGCCTGGGGGCGGTGGATGCAGGCGAGCAGCAGGCCTTCGGGGTGGCGCGAGGTGATCGCGCCAACATATTCGACGAGGTGCTCCCCCTACTGCGGCGGTTCTGGGCGGGCGAGACCGTGGACCATGACGGCGCCGCCTACCACTACCAACAGGCACTGGTGCGACCCGTTCCCCGGCAAGACCCTCTGGAGATCTGGTTGGGTGGCATCGCCCCGTCGGAGCTGAAGCGTTGCGGTCGCTTGGGCGACGGCTGGCTGCCGTCGTTCTGCACGGCCGAGGATGTGCAGGAAGGCATTGCGGTGATCCAGGCCACCGCAGCCGATCATGACCGCCGCCTGGACCCGGAGCATTTCGGCGCCGTGTTGCCCTACTGTCACGGCCCCATTCCCGACCCGGTAGTGGCCGGTCTGGCCGCCCGGCGGCCCGATGTTCACCCAAGCCGGGTGGTCGCCAGCGGACTGGACCGCCTGCGGGAAATGATCGGTGATCACATCGCGGCGGGCGGATCAAAGTTCATCGTGATTCCCCTGGCCGAACCAGACCACTGGGACCCGCACCTCGCCGAGGTGGCCGAAGCCCTCCTGCCCCTGCAGAACTAACCGCCCCAACACACCGCTAGCGGTGGGCCAACCATCGTGCCCGGGGTGGGATTCGAACCCACATGTCGCCAAAGCGACAGAGGGGTTTAAGCCCTCCGCGTCCACCATTTGCGCCACCCGGGCGGGGGCATTTGCTTCAGGCTAGGGCCTCATCCACACCGACGAGTGCGCCGTCGCCGCGGAAGTGGTGCTGGTGGCCATCACTGAAGACAAGCAGTGCGGGGCCGGCCAGGATCACACCGTCGGGAGTATGGGCGTGCAGGTGGTGACGACTCGGGGGAAGGTGGCACCGCTCTGGCGTAGTCACGGTGGCCTCCCAGTCGTTGGGACCGGGGCACAACTCACCGTCACGCAGGACCACGAAGAGATCGGCATAGGTCACCTCGACGGGGACATCGTTGATCCTCAGGGTGCGGAGCAGGAGGCGCCAAGACTTCATCCCAGGACCGTACCGGGCGGGTTCATGCCGCCTGTTCGTCGCGCTCGGGGGGCAACTCCATGGCCCGCCACAACTCGGCTCTCGCCCGATCCGAGGCCGGACTGAGGAGGCCATTGGTGGCGACGATGCCCTCCACGAGATCGGCCTGCACGGCGGGCCAGGGTCGGCCCCGCACCACTACCGCCACCGTGGCCCCCCCGGGCCAGCGAGTGATCGATCGTTGCACCCCGACGAGCCGGGGAGGACTGCGGAACCCGGGGACCACGAGACCAAGGGAACGGGCAGAAGCGGCTAGGACATGAACGGCCCGAGCGAAGTTGAGCGAGGAAGACTGCATCACCGTTCCATTCAACCCCGGAGGTGTGACAGTCTCCCGACGTGGATCAAGCGGCTCCCACTCCAGCGCTCAACCCCGCCCAGAGCGCGGTGATGGCCGTCCTGGGCGCCCGTCCCCACGAACGTCCTGCCTTCGACCCGCGCCTGCGCAACGAACTCCGGGCACAACTCGAAGGCGCCCTCGCCCCCGTGGCCGAGCGCATTCCCGCCGGGGAAACACTGTGGCTGTCGAAATACCTCCTGGGCCTCGTGCACGGATGCGAGGGGCTGTTCCTGGCCCAAGACGGCGCACCGTTTGCCTGGTCGCCCGCCACGGCGCGCGGCACCATCTCCCACAAGGCCATCGAGTTGTCGATCGCCTGGCGGGGCGATCCTGCCGCGGGGGAACTCGTGGACGCCGCTCTCGCCAACCTGATCGCCAGTACCGACAGCATCAGCGACTACCTCACCGCCCTCACCGACGGCGAGCAAGCCGAGGTGCGCGGGGAGGCCACCGAGCGGGTGAATCTGTTCCTTGAGTGCTTTCCCCCGCTCGAACCCCGCTGGCGACCGGTGGCGGAGAGTCGCCTGCGAGCGGAGTTGAACGGCAACCGGATCGTCCTGGCGGGCAAGGTGGACCTCAGCGTGGGACGAGCCCACGGCACCCGGGCCGGCAAGGTCCTCATCGACCTAAAAACCGGCGGCTTCGCCCCCCACCATCACGAGGACCTCCGGTTCTACGCCCTCATCGAGACGCTTCGGCTCGGCGTGCCGCCCCGGCTCTTGGCCAGCTACTACCTCGACGGGGCTCGCCTGCAGGAAGAAGTGGTCACCCTCGACACCCTCGGTTCCACCGTAGAGCGAGTGGTAGCGGCGGCGGGTCTGATTGTCGCCTTGCGTCACGATGGCCGCCCACCGGTGCTGAAACCGGGCCTGCCGTGTCGCTGGTGCCCTCAGCGGAGCACCTGCGAGGTCGGGCAGCAGCACCTCAGAGAGCATGACGATCCGAGCGGCTGGTGATCACACCGCTGCCGAGAACTAGCATCGCTACCGATGGCGCCGTCGGAGAAACCCACCAAAACGGCCACCAAAGCTCGCCGGGTAGTGAAGCTCCCGGTTCCCGCTGAAGCCCACACGCCCTCGGTGGCGCTCGCAGTGGTGCCATCGAAGCCGGAAGCCGACCAGCATGGGGATCTGCGGCGCTCCGATGTAGACGAGTGGGGCCGCTCGGCCAAGAGCCGAGACCTAGCGCGACGGATCTACGGGCCGCTGTACCGCAGTTGGCACCGTGTGGAATGGGACGGCCTCGACAAGATCCCCTCCCACGGCGGTGCGCTACTGGTATCGAACCATGCCGGGGCCATCCCCGGCGACGCCCCGGCGATCATGCACGGCATCGAAGAAGAAATCGGCCGCCCGGTGTACGGCCTAGCCGACGAGATGTTCAAGCGACTACCCATCGCCGGCACGTTGTGGGCCCGCACCGGAGGAGTACTCGCCCACCCCGACAACGCCTATCGGTTACTGCGGGAGCAGCAACAGTTGGCCCTGGTGTTCCCGGAGGGCACCAAAGGCACCGGCAAGTACTACCGCGATCGGTACCAACTCCGACGATTCGGGCGCGGCGGGTTCGTGCAGATCGCCATGCGGGCCGGGGTGCCGATCGTGCCGATTGCGGTGGTGGGGGCCGAGGAGGCCATGCCGATCCTTTGGAAGAACACCCCTCTGGCCAAAATGCTTGGCCTCCCCTACGCCCCGATCACCGCCAACATGCTCGCCTTTGCCGCCCTCGGCCCCCTCGGGGCGCTGCTCCCTCTTCCGGCCAAAATCAAGATACGGGTACTCGACCCGGTCAGCTTTGATGTGGAACCCGATCAACCCCGCTATTCGCGAAGCCTCGTCATGGACGAGTCCGAACACATCCGCCAACACATCCAAGACGCCCTGTTGGACATGCTGCGCGACCGCAAATCCGTTTGGTTCGGCTGAAGGACCCACGATGGGAAAGCGCGTCCTCATCACCGGCCTCGGCACCTTCTGGGGTAGTCGGCTAGCCCAAGCCCTGGAAGCAGATCCCAACGTCGACGTGATTGTGGGCCTGGACCGCAACGCGCCCGATGTGCCCCTGGCGCGCACCGAATACGTGCGCAGCGATGAGAGTTACTCGATCCTCAGTCGCATCGTGAAGGCCGCCCGAATCGACACGATCGTGCACACCTTCCTCGTGATGGATTCCACTCAGATGAGCTCCCGCCAAATCCACGAGATCAACGTCATCGGCACCATGAACCTCTTCGCCGCCGCCTCGGCTTCGGCCAGTACGGTGCGCAACGTGGTGGTGAAATCATCCACCCTGGTGTACGGCGCCCACCCCAAAGACCCGGTGTGGTTCTCTGAAGAGACCCGGCGGGCGGCGGGGCCGGTCCAGATGGTGGAACGCAGCCTCTTGGAGGTGGAGAGTTATGTGCGTGACTTTGCCGTGGACAACCCCCAGATCGTCGTGGCCATGTTGCGCTTCTCCAACGTTCTCGGCCCCGACATCACCACTCCACTGGCCAAGGCCCTCGATTTGCCATTGGTTCCGCGCATGTTCGGGTTCGACCCGCGTTTCCAATTCGTCCACGAAACCGATGTGGTTCGGGCGATCCTCTTTGTGCTTGAGCGCGAGATCCAAGGCACCTTCAACGTTGCCGGCGACGGCCTCCTGCCGTGGAGCGAGGTGGCTGCCCTCTGCGGCAAGCGCACCATTCCCCTCTCCCCCTGGGGTCTTGGGTTGCTCAGCGCCCCGATCAGACGCCTGGGTATTGAGCTACCCCCTGAGTTGATCGACCTGCTACGCCACGGTCGGGGCGTGGACAATCGCCGCCTCAAACAACGAGGCTTCGCTTACAACTTCACCTCGGCCGAAACAGTGACCGACTTTGTCGGATCACTGCGCGTCGGCGCCATGACCGCAGCGACCGGTGCGGCCTACCAGTACGAACGCGACGTGGAACAGTTCTTCCGCCACAGCCCCGCCGTGGTCAATCCCGACTGATCGCCGCGCCCGGTGCCCCACCCGAGTAGAGGGTTGCCCCGGGTGTCAGTTGCCGTTCGAGGACCAGTGCCAGGGTTCGCTGGGCAGGTTGTAGAAGCCGTAGCCCCCTGCATTGGCCGCCAGCCACTGGAAACAGGGACTGCTGCGAGAACTAATGGCCCCGCCACCGTTGCAGGTGAAGTCCACCGCCAGGCCGCGTTCGTGCATGGACGAGCCGGGGGGCGCCGTGGGGGGACTGCACTGAGAGGACGGCATCTGATAAATCGCGTAGTCGCTGGTGCCACAGTGGGCACGACGCAAGGCGATCTGCGCGGACGAACTGCGGTAACCCCCGCCGCAAAGGGCGTTGCCCGCCGCCGAGGCGGCGTTGATCAGTGACCGCAGGGACCCGACAACCGATGTCGCCACGGTGATTGAGCCGCCATTAGGGCAGGCCACCGAACCTAGGCCGGGGTTGAGCGATCCCCCACCGCCGCCGGAGGGACGACCACCGCCGGTGGCGCCGGTGTTTTGCTGGGCGAGGGCCGCTTGATCGTTGCGAATCTGCTGGGACAAGTTGGCGTCGAGGTCGGCGAGGTTCTCCGCCTCCGCCAGTGCCCGATCGAGGCGACTCTGCACCTGATTGGCGTAGGCGGTTTGTTGCTCGAGCGCCGAGGTGAGTTCACCCAGACGACCTTCTTCGGCAGCCTTCTTGGCTTTGGCCTGAGCGGCGGCGTCGCTCGCCAGCGCCCGTTCCACCTCGAGGTCCTCCTCGGCGGCGCCGAGACGATCCAGAAGGTCATCGTCGTTGGTGTTCTGCAGTTCCAGTAGCGCCCGCTTCTCGGCGGCCTCACCCGGGTCGTCGGAGTCGAGGGCGGCCAGTGCATCGTCGGAAGGCGGATGCACGAACGCCTCGACGGCGAACTCGCGGATGTCCTCGCGCAGGAGGGCAATCTCGGCCGTCTTGGCCTTCACCGCCGCAGTAGCTTCGACGAGAGCCTGATCGGCTTGGACGGCGGCTCGCTGGGCTTCGGCAAACAGTGCCCGCTGACCGGCCACGTTGTCCTGCAGGTCCGCCAGCGCCCGTGAGACCTCCGCGTCGCTGGCTCGCAGGGCATCCACCTTGCTAGCCACCTGGGCCTTTTCGGCGCGTACCCGTTCCCGCTGGGCCGAGGGACTCTCGCTGGCCTTCTGAGCCAATCCCACCAGCGGGGTTGAAACCAGAGCGACAGCCAACACCACCCCAAGGGCGGCAACAACAGACCTCGGGGACAACCAACGGAAACCCATACACCTCACCTGGGGTTTATTCACACGAGCCACAGCACCCCCATCGTCCCCGCGTACAACACGCACCACAAGGCTAGGAGGGTAAGAGACACACTCTAGTCGGTAAATTGTAACAATTGCAGGACCCAAAGTCACACCAGCACCACTGGCAGTGCCAAACTGCCGCTATGTCCCTTCTGCACACCGAAATCGCCGACGGCGTCGCCACCGTCACCCTCAGCGACCCCGATCGCCGCAACGCCCTCACCCTCCCCATGGTGGTGGAGATCACCGAACGCTTTGATGAACTCGAAGCCCAGGCCAGCGTCGCCGCCATCATCATCACTGGAGCGGCACCGGCCTTTTGTGCCGGCGCCGACCTGTCCCATCTCACTCATGCCTCCGGCGGCGACGCCGAGACGGGCCTCCGCGCCATTTACGAAGGCTTCCTGCGGATCGGGCGCTCCCCGCTTCCCACCATCGCCGCGGTCAATGGTGCGGCGGTGGGCGCGGGGATGAATCTCGCCCTTGTCTGCGATGTGCGACTCGCGGCCACCAGTGCCCGCTTCGATACGCGCTTCCTCAACCTCGGTCTGCACCCCGGAGGAGGACACACCTGGATGGCCCACCGTATTGCTGGTCCGCAGACGGTGGCCGCCACCGTATTGTTCGGTGAGATACTCAACGGCGCAGAGGCGGAACGGGTAGGACTGGTGTGGAAGTGCCTACCCGACGACGAACTACTCGACTACGCCCGGTTGATGGCCGGGCGCGCCGCCTCGGTTCCTGGCGAACTGCTCCGCCGCACCAAAGCCACCCTGGCCGATGTCCCGACCATCACCGACCATCCCGCCGCCGTGGACCGCGAACTCGTGCCCCAGGTGTGGTCGCTGGAACAACCAACGTTCCAAACTCGCGTGGCTGCCCTCCAGGCCAAAATCTCCTCGAACTAGCCGCGCCCCTCAGTCGATCCAGGTGGCCACGAGTGCATCACGGCGATCGACCCACTCCTCCGACGTGATGGCGAAGCGAATGTGGTCCTCCCAGATCCCGTTGATCTCCAGGTAGCGCAGGGCAACCCCTTCGTCACGGATCTCCAGTTTTTCCGTGACCCGCCGACTGGCCAGGTTGCGAGGAATGATCGAGATCTGGATTCGGTGCAGGTTCAGTTGCTCAAAGGCGTGCCGGCACACCAACACGAGCGCCTCGGGTATGTAGCCCTGCCCGGCGCGGGCTTGGTCGATCCAATAGCCCAGGTAGGCACTCTGAAACGGTCCCCGCTGCACGATGGACAGGTTGAGCTCGCCGGCAAAGAATCCATCGACGAACAGTCCGAAGCCGTGGCTGGTGCCGAGTTGTCGCTCGCGGTCACGAGCACCGCAGCGCGCCGCGAAGGCGGCCCGATCGCGCACCGGATCGGGGGCCCCGGCGAGCGAGGCCGGCTCCCACTTCACCAACCAGTCGCGGTTGCGCTGACGAACCTCGGACCACGCGGGAAAGTCCTCCCGCACCAAAGGACGCAACACCACCCGGCGACTGATCAGGGTGCTCATCCCCCTGATCCTGCCGTATCCGCAACGATGGAGGCGACAAGACCATCGAGGATGTCGGCGACCGACACCGATAGCTCATCGATCCCGAGCGTGCGCATGAAGGCCACCAAGATGCAGCAGCCGCCCACGATCACATCAGCCCGCTCCCGATCGAGACCCGGATTGTGCACACGATCCTGCGGCGCTTCGGTAGCGAGGGTGCGAAACACGTCCTCGGCGGCCGCCCGCGTGAGCACAAAGTGGTGGAGGGCATCGCGGTCCCACTGCGCCAGCCCGATCTCCACCGCCGCCACCGTAGTGATGGTGCCGGCGAGGCCCACCACCTTTCGTGCGGCGGCGGCCGACGGCACCTCTCGAATCAGATCGTCGAAGAAGTCCGACGCCTCCGCGATGGCATTGGACAACTCTTCGGGCGCGGGCGGATCGGTGGTGAAGTGCTTCTCGGTGAGGCGAACACAGCCCAGGTCAAAGGAGCGGACGGCGTCGAGGGTGCGGCTACCAACCATGCACTCGGTGGAACCACCGCCGATATCGACCACCAAGAACGGCCCCTCCGCCGAGTCCAAATCGGCCGTGGAACCCGCAAAGGCAAGGGCGCCCTCCTCCGCCCCACTGAGCACCTCCACGGGCACGCCAACCGCAGCGGCCGCCGCTACGAAGTCTTCGGCATTGGCGGCATCGCGCACCGCCGAGGTGGCAATCACTCGCAGTGTTTCCACCCCGTGGGCGTCCATAATGCCCCGGTAGTCTCGCAGCGAGGCCACGGTGCGCTCAATGGCCGCCGGGTGCAGTCGACCGTTGCGGCCCACCCCCTGGCCCAACCGGGTGATCGTCATCCGCCGTTCCACGGTGGTGAGTCCGTGGCGAATCAACAACCGCGTGGAGTTGGTTCCACAATCGATAGCGGCGAGCAGAGGCACCGCCTGACGCTACCGGTGGGAGCACCGACCCGCGCCGCCCGCCCGGGGAGAACCCGGCGGTGCTTAGGTGGCCTCGGGGAGATGCTCCTCAACCCACTGGCCCACGGGATCGTCACCGCCGGCGAGATGCCAGGCGTAGTGCGCGTGGAGACACTTCACCCCCACTCGGGTGCCGCCCACCCCGCCGCTGGGCCGATGGCCGGTGTGGCCCGGGGGTACGGCCGCATCACGTTCGGCGGCGTATCGGGCGTGCGCCGCCACCAAGATGGCGGGGTCGATCTCCGCTTCGGCCCGGTTCACTCCCCCGGCGGCTTCTAGTCGTGAAACACGAGTGCGTTCGGGTTCGCCCACCAACCAGTAACGGGTGGGCATGGGCGTGCCGTCGTGGAGTAGCGGAGCGTTCTGCAGCACCACCGGCGAACCGTCGTCGTGCCGCACCACCACCACAAAGGCCCCCTGTACCGGCCGCCCCAGGAGCGCCTCTACCGCCGCCCGGTCGGTCGCGTCGGCGGTCATGGGTGCCGACCTAGTGACCACTTCAGGACCGATGAGCCCACACCACCCACCAACGCCGCCGGAGTCGGCGACGGCGAGGAGGTCCGGCGCAGGCCCGGGGCATCGCTCGGCGGCTGTTCAAGCCGCCCGCGGCGTTCCACCTCCGCCCGCTTCGGCGGGTGGTTGCGGGTGATGGATATCCCCATCACAGGCCTCGGCTGGTCATGGCGTGAGCTTCCGGATCCCCGTCGCCGCCCATACCCACAGCACCACCAGCGCACCTCCCAGCGCCACCAATCCGGGCCAGGTAACCGCCCAGGTGACCTCACCCACAAAGCCCTGGCGGGCCAAGGCGAGCACATCACTGAGGGGGTTGAGGCGCGCGAACGGCTCCGTCCACCCAATCTGATCGGCGAGGGGCACGGTGCCCGTCGAGAGGAATGTGCACACAAAAATCACTAATTGCAAGATCGGACCGGATCGCTGATTGGGCATGCGAAATACCAGGCCCAAGGCCCAGCCCGCTGAAATAACCGCAGTGCCCATCGCGGCCAGGAACAACACCAGCAGACCGAGGGCGCCGCCGGGGATACGCGCCCCCATCACCAACGCCACCGTCAACACGGCAGTGGCGGTCACCATCGCCCGTACCACCGTGGCCAAGGCGGGTCCTACCAGTAGGGCCACCCGCGAGCCCGGCGACAGCAGCAGCCGGTCATAAAAACCCGTCTCGATATCCCGCACGGTGGCAAAGCCAATACCAAAGCCCGCGAAAGCCGACCCTTGGATAATGGCGAAGGGCGCAAACCAACTCACAACGTTGTCGGTGGGAAACGACGGCAACGCCAACAGGCTGCTGAAGGAGCCCGAAAAGGCCACCAGAAAAAAGATCGGCATGGCCACCAAGGGGACCATGGCCGCCGGGATGCGCAAGATCCCCAGGAGCGACCGGTGGCCGAGGGCCAGCGCCAGGGGAACCCAGGAGAACGCCGACGGCGCTGGGATGGCCGGCGCCGTCATGTTGCCCTCCGCAACCGCGCCCGCAAGGCCATGTTTGCCCCGAAGATGGCTAGCGCCGCCAACCCCGCCGCCACCAGAAGCGACCCGGCGGCCCTGCTCCAGTCCAGCCCCACGATTACCTGGTAGCGCATCCCATCCACCATCCAGGTCACCGGGTTGTACGACGCGATCGAACGGTAGGCCCCCTCCATCGACTCCGTAGGAAAGAAAGCCGAGGACACAAACAACACGATGAAGGTGAGGGGGAACATGTTCTGCACCGCTTCGGCCGAACCAGTGCGCAGGGCCAGCATGGCGGCAAACCCGCCGATGACCAGGGCCAGCACCATGGCGTAGGCGATGAGCAGCAGGCCCCCGGGCACACCGGCGGCGACGCGCGCCCCAAAGGCACCGTAGAGAACGATGAACACCATCGCTTGCAGAGCGCCAGTCACCGAAGCCCCCATCAACCGGCCCACCAAGATCGATGTGCGCGACACCGGCGAAGCCAGTAGGCGGTCGAAGAACCCGGTCTGAATATCGGTGGCGGTATCGCTGCCCGCGGCGAGCCCACCGAAGAGAACCGACTGAGTGATGGAGGCCACCAGGAGGAAGTCGAGCAAGGAATCCACCCCGTCGAATCCGGGGAGAAACTCCACCGCCCTCCCCATCGCCGAGGTGTTCACCGCTGCGATGAAGATCGGGAACAACAGGCCCGGCAGCCACACCTGCGGTTGACGGAGCGTGCCCCGGATCGAACGCAGGCCCAGGGCTCGGCCCTGCTCAAGTGCGACACGGGCGCCAAACCCGACGTCTCGCTCACCAACGACCACCACAGCCATCGCTACTCCGGCCCGCCTTCGTCGGGAATGCTGGCGCCTTCGAGACGACGACCCGTGGCCTCGGCAAACACGTCGTCGAGGCTCGGGGCATCGAGTTCCACCTGCTCCACCGGCACCCCGGCATCTTCCAGAGCCCGCAACGCCGCCGAAACCGTCGCCGGCCCGGCGCGCAAACCGATCGCCACGGCGGTTTCATGGCTGGGACGAGGCTCGCCGAAGGCGGCGAGGGCCTGGCGTGCCACCGGTAGTTGATGAGGCGCCACCGTCACCTGAAGGCGGTAGTCACCCACGGCTTCTTTGAGCACCTTCGGATCGCCCTCGCGCACGATGCGGCCGTCGTCGATAATGGCGATACGACCGGCCAATACATCGGCCTCCTCGAGGTACTGGGTAGTGAGGAACACCGTGGTTCCCTCGTGGTTCAACCGGCGCACCTCGTCCCACAAGGCCCTCCGACTGGTCGGATCGAGGCCGGTGGTGGGCTCGTCGAGGAACAACACGCTGGGTTCGTGCACCAGAGCGAGAGCCAGATCCAACCGACGCCGCATACCACCGGAATAGGTACCCACCCGCCGCTGGGACGCCAGCGAGAGACCCACTCGCTCAAGAAGCACATCCCCCCGACGGTCAGCTTCGGTGCGGCTAATCCCGTGCAACACCGCCTGGAGTCGCACCAGTTCGCGCCCCGTCATGAGTGGATCAATGGCGGCATCCTGCAGGGCCACCCCGATCGAGCGGCGCACGGCACCCGCCGCCGACACCACGTCGTGGCCGGCCACCCGAGCCACGCCCGCGCTCGGACGCAGCAGGGTCGTAAGCATGCGCACCACGGTGGTCTTGCCGGCCCCATTGGGCCCGAGGAAGCCGAAAATCTCTCCCTGCTTCACCACCAGATCCACGCCGGCCACCGCCACGATGTCGCCGAAGCGCCGCACCAAGCCCTCCACTTCAATCGGATGACTCACGGGGCTTCCTTCCGGGCGGCTTGGCTGGCGGTCCAACCCCGCTGCGCGGGGCAAGATCTTTCGGGAGTTGAGTGATCCCAGACAACCGATTGGATTTGCCCGCGTGGATTGCCCCGGCGGGAGAGACCCGCTTCACCCCGAAGGGCTCGGCGGGGCTGAGTAGATAGGTAAGATCCTACCGCCGTCGACGCCTCAACTCGGCGGCTCAACTCGGCGGAGGCGGTGGCGGGGCCGGCGTGCTCAACATCGGGCCGAAGGGCCACAGTGAGGGGAACTCCAGGGGGGGCAGCGGCGCCGGCAGCACGGCGTAGGCCTCCTCCCCCGGCAACACCAGGTTGTATTGCTCCCGAGCCAGTCGCTCGATCTCCTCGGCCGACTGCAGACGCTCGACACGATCCTTATACGCCTGGTTCTGATCTCGAAGCACCGTAAGACGCTGCTCGGCTTCACGGATGTTGTGGCGCTGGGCCAGATAGGTCGGCGTAGGCAACACCACCAGCACCAGCACCGCCAGCACCACGGCGGCCCCGCTCACCAGCCCCAGCGTCCGCCCGGCGCGCCGCCACGAACGGCGGGGGGTAACCGGCTTGGCGGGAGTAGCGCGACGACGCGCCATCACTCTGGGCCGACGCCCTGGGCCAACACGCTGGCCCCTCCGTAGGCGGCGGTCTCTCCCAACTCGGCCTCAATGCGCAACAACTGGTTGTACTTCGCCACTCGGTCCGAACGCGCCGGCGCCCCCGTCTTGATCTGGCCGCAGTTGGTGGCCACGGCGAGATCGGCGATGGTCACGTCCTCGGTCTCCCCGGACCGATGCGACATCACCGAGGTGTAGCTGGCGCGAGTGGCCATCCGCATTGTTTCGAGGGTCTCGGTGAGGGTGCCGATCTGGTTGACCTTGATGAGAATCGAGTTGGCCACCCCGGCGTCGATCCCTCGCTCCAGTCGTTCGACATTGGTAACGAAGAGGTCATCACCCACCAGTTGCACTGCGGAGGACAGCCGTTTCGTGATGCTCGCCCAGCCCTCCCAATCCTCTTCCGCCATGCCATCTTCGATCGACACGATCGGATAGGCAGCGCACAGGCGGGCGTACTCGTCCACCATTTCGGCGGGCGTGAGCGTGCGGCCTTCTCCCACCAATTGGTAGGCACCGTCCACGAAAAACTCCGAGGAGGCTGGGTCGAGGGCGATGGCGATCTGCTCACCGGCCATGAAGCCCGCCTGCTCGATGGCCTCCACCAGGAAGCGCAGCGCCTCCTCGCTACTGGCGAGATCGGGGGCGAACCCACCTTCATCGCCCACCGCCGTGGACAGGCCGCGATCGTGCAGCAAGGCCCGGAGCGTGTGATAGGTCTCCACGCCCCACCGCAAGCCCTCGGAAAAACTGGCAGCCCCGATGGGCATGATCATGAACTCCTGGAAGTCCACGGTGTTGTCGGCGTGGGCTCCCCCATTGAGGACGTTCATCATCGGCACCGGCAGCAGGTGGGCATCGGCGCCCCCCACGTAGCGCCACAGCGGCAGCCCCACCTCCTCGGCAGCCGCATGGGCCACCGCCAAACTGACGCCGAGCATGGCGTTGGCCCCGAGGTTGGCCTTGTTCGCCGAACCGTCAAGATCGATGAGCAACAGGTCCACGGCTCGCTGATCCAGAGCCTCGAAACCCTCGAGGGCCCCGCCGATGGTGTCGTTCACATGAGCCACGGCCCGCAGCACACCCTTACCGCCGAAGCGCTCCCCACCGTCGCGGAGTTCCACGGCTTCGAACTGCCCAGTGGAGGCCCCGGAGGGAACCATGGCACGACCCGTCGCTCCCGAAGCGAGAAAGACCTCCACCTCCACGGTGGGATTGCCTCGCGAATCGAGAACCTCGCGACCGTGGACGTGTTCGATGGAAGACATGGGGGTGATGTGGCTCCTGTGGCCGGTGAGGCGGATGTTATCCCTGGGAACGCAATGAACAAGGGCACACTGGCTACAGCGGCCCGGAAGCCTCCCGATCCCGGTACGCATCCCGGAGTCGGAGTGCCGCGCCGCGCAACTCGTTCTCTGGGTCCAGACCCCTCGCCCGGGCCTCGTCGACCAAGGCCAACAGCCGGCCCCCGAGCGACGCCGGATCCCCCCCGGGCAGGTCCGTCCACGCCACCCCCTGGGCCGCCGCCTTCTTCTGCACCTTCAGCGCATAGGCCAAAGCGGGCAGCGCCGCGGGAATCCCGTCCATCACGCTGGTACGGCCTTTCTCCAGCACCTTGCGCCGCTCCCAGTCCATCGCCAGTTCGGCAACGTCGGGACGACCGCCGTCGGGATCGAAGACGTGAGGGTGACGCGCCACCAGTTTGTCGTGGATACCCCTGGCCACATCAGCCAAGCCGAATTGGCCTTCCTCAGCAGCCAACACAGAGTGGAACACCACCTGAAAGAGAAGATCCCCCAGTTCCTCTTCCAGCGCATCGAAACCCGCCCCGGTGGCCCCGTCTACCCCGTCGATGGCCTCGAGCACCTCGTAGGTCTCCTCCAACAGGTGCCGGGTGAGGCTGGCATGGGTTTGCTCGGCATCCCAGGGGCACTCCGTTCGGAGGCGGCGCACCAACTCATGGAATCGCTCCACCTCGCCGGCCACCGGGTTGCCGAAGGTGGGGATCCACAGCGAGGTGAGGTGGTCGGGATCCACCTCACGGTCGAGATCGTCCCAGGCCACGGTTCGGACCAACTCATCCGCCAACCCCAGCCGCTGCAGCACCACCACCGCTGGCCCATCCTCCACCGCCAGTTTGATATCCGACAGCACATGCCGCTGGTCGCACTGACCCACCAACAACGGGCCCGCCGCCCCGGCGGTCTCCACCGCAAAGCGACGACCGTCCACCAGCCGCACCCCCATCGCTACGGGGTCCACCCGCAGCCGAGCCCAGGCGAGATCGAGAAACGACAAGGCGGGCAGTACCTCCACCGCCACCCGCTCGTCGGCCAACAACAACTCGACGGCTCGCTCCGCCACCACCGGGGAACCCGGCACGGCGTAGAGCACCTCGCCGTGCTCGGTGGCCGCCGCCACCACCGCCTCCACCATGGTGGCGTAGACCTCCTCGAAGGAGGCTGCCCGTTCGTAGTGACCGTCGAAGTCGGTGGCGCGCGGCATCCCCGCCGCCGCCGGGTGACGGCGGGTGCGCAGGAACTGCACGGAAATCGCCTCGATGGCCGCTCGGGTACCAGCGGTCAGTAGATCAGCACCGGCCGGACCGAGCCCGGCAATCACCACCCGCGGCCGCACCCCGACCGCCGCCTCAGGTTCCCGACGGCGCAACGACCGACGGGGGGATCACCGTGCTCGTATTGCTGTCCCAGCGCCCGTAGCGAGGGCTCACCGCGATGTCGGTATCTCTTAGGGCCGCGGCGCGCCAGGCCGAGTAGCCGTCCTCACCGAGCGCGGTAGCCAGCCCGACCTGCCGAGCGAGCGAATCGATGAGCGCCGCCCGATACGAGTCAGAGAACCCAGCCAACCCCTCATCGGCGTCGGCCTGGTTGCCGCCGAACAGCACCGTGATGACCTCCGCGCGAAGCTCGGCGTCCACCACCAGGCCCATGGCCTCGAATTCCTGCCGGGTGAGTTCGAAGTCGATGCGTTGGGCGGCGAGGCCCCGCACGAGATCACCCTGGTAAGCCCCAGGCGCTGGCGGCTCGATCAGCTCCGGATCCACCAGGGCGGAGTTGCCCACCCATGCGTCGAGTTCCTGTTGAAACTCGGCGTAACTGATCTGGGTCTGGCCCACCCGGATGGCCGAGTCGTCTTGGTTGCCACAGCCCGCCGAGAACAGCAGAACCAGGGCAAAGAGGGCGAGCATCAACCAACGGCGGGGCACAAACGGGGAGCCTAGTGAGGGGTCAGGCCAGTTCGGGAACCGGGTCCAGTTGGCGCAACAGATCCACCAGGGCATCGGCGGGATGAAGTTGCTGGGGCACCGGGACGATAAGGAGTTGCTCCGCCTCTTTGTAGATGGCCCGAGGATAGAGACGGACCAGGCGGATCTGCTGACTGGTCTTGAGCGGCAGCGGCGACAGCCGGGCCGTGTAGGGCTGCCCGCCATAGCCCGAGGGCTTGACCACGGTGACGTCCCGCAGGCCGGTACGGGACGCCTCGGCGCGCAGGCGCGCCACGGCGAGGAGTTGTTCGGCCTCGACCGGCACTGGTCCGTAGCGGTCCTCCCATTCGGCGCGGATGTCGGCCACTTCGGAGTCGGTGGTCACGGCCGCCAGGCGCCGATAGGCCTCGAGGCGCAGCTCTTCCTTCTGCACGTAGTGGCCGGGCAGGTTGGCGGCGAGGGGCAGATCCAACTTGATCTCGGCTGGTTCCCTTACCGGCTCGCCCTTCAGTTCCGCCACAGCCTCACTCACCATCTGGCAGTAGAGGTCATAGCCCACGGCCGCGATGTGGCCCGACTGGCCCACCCCCAGCAGGTTGCCGGCCCCGCGTATCTCGAGATCGCGCATGGCGATCTTGAAGCCCGAACCCAACTCGGTGGCCTCACCGATGGTCTTGAGGCGTTCGTAGGCGGCTTCACTGAGCACCCGATCAGGGGGAAGGAACAAATAGGCGTAGGCCCGTTGTCCAGAGCGTCCCACTCGGCCGCGAAGTTGATGCATCTGACCCAGCCCGAGCAGATCCGCTCGGTCCACCACCAGCGTGTTCACCGTAGGCATGTCGATACCGCTCTCGATGATGGTGGTGCACACGAGCACGTCGTAATCCCCCTCGGAGAACGCCAGCACGAGTTGCTCCAGGGTGCCTTCGTCCATCTGCCCATGCGCAATGGCCACGCGAGCCTCTGGCACGAGGTCGCGCACGTGCTCAGCGGTGCGCTCAATGTCCTGTACCCGGTTATGTACGTAGAACACCTGTCCTTCGCGCAGTAACTCTCGTCGGATGGCCTCGGCTACGGCCCGGTCGTCGTACTCCCCCACGAAGGTAAGGATCGGCATGCGGTCCGCCGGTGGCGTATGCAACAAGGTGAGGTCCCGGATACCGGTGAGGCTCATCTCCAGGGTGCGCGGAATCGGGGTGGCGGTGAGGGTGAGCACATCCACGCCGATCTTGAGTTGTTTGATCTGCTCCTTGTGACCCACCCCGAAACGCTGCTCTTCGTCCACCACCAGCAGTCCTAGGTCCTTGAACTTGATGTCTTCGGAGAGCAGTCGATGGGTGCCGATCACCACATCCACCTCACCGCTGTGCACCGCTCGGGCTACCGCTTTGGCCTGTGCCGCCGTCAGGAAACGCGACAGCACCTCCACCCGCACCGGATAGCCGGCGAAGCGGTCGGCGAAGGTGGCGTGGTGCTGCTGGGCCAACAGCGTGGTGGGCACCAACACCGCCACCTGCTTGCCGTCCTGCACGGCTTTGAACGCCGCCCGAATGGCCACCTCGGTTTTACCGAATCCCACGTCGCCGCACACGAGGCGATCCATGGGGTACTCGGCCTCCATGTCGGCCTTCACATCTCCGATGGCGGTGAGTTGGTCGGGGGTCTCCTGGAAGGGAAAGTCATCCTCCAGTTCACGCTGCCAGGGTGAGTCTGGGGCGAAGGCGTGGCCCGGAGCGCTGATGCGCTTCTGGTAGAGCACCACCAACTCTTGGGCGATCTCCGACACCACCGAACGCACTCGGGCCTTGGCCCGTTGCCAACCGTCGCCGCCAAGACGCGACAACGCCGGGGAGTCGCCGCCGGTGTAGTGGCGCACGGCATCAATTTGATCCGACGGCACATAGAGTTTGTCGTCACCGCGGTACTCGAGAAGGAGGTAATCGCGCTCCACTCCCCCGATCGCCCGTTTCACCATGCCGGAATACCGGGCCACGCCGTGCTGATGGTGCACCACGTGATCCCCCGCCTTCAGATCATCAAAAAAACTCTGGGCATCGCGACGCGGCGGTCGCACCTTCCGGTGAGCACGGCGACGGCCAGTGAGGTCGTGTTCAGTCACCACCGCCACCTTGATGGCCGGCAGAATGCAGCCACGCTCAAGCGGGCTGATGTCGATGGAGGGCACCAGGCCGTGTTCGGACAACAACGCGGCCAGGCGCCCCGCCGAGCCCTGCCCCTCTGCGGCCACCACGATGCGGTAGCCATCGGCAGCCAGGCCCGCCAACTGCCGCACAACCCGCCCGGGATCGCCGGCGATGGCATCGATACCCATGGCGGTGACGGTGGCTACGTCGGGGCGCTCCGGGGCGGTGGTCACCGTCCACACCGGGGCATCGGTGTGGGTGAGTAACCGATCAAAGGGCACATATAAGCGCGCCAAGCCATGCTCCCCCCCGGCCTCGGTCGCCCCCCATGTCTTCGCCAGCGTGCCGGCGAGATCGGCCTCCTCGGCCAGGAGATCCGCGGCCCGGTCGCGCATCCGCCGCGGCTCCAACAGCAACACCAGGGCCTCGGAACCCACCAGGTCGAAGAGCACGTGTTCGCCATCGGCGAGCCAGGGCAACCATGACTCCATGCCATCGAACCGTTGACCCTGGGCAAGACGCTCCCACTGCTCGCGCCCCCACGGATCGGTGGCGATCAATGCCTCGGCGCGGGCGCGCACCTCGGTGGTGGGTAGGAGCTCCCGGCAGGCGAACACTTCCAGGTGGTCAAGGTCCTCGGTGGAGCGTTGGTCGCTCACGGAGAACTCGGTGAGACGCTCTACTTCGTCGCCCCACAGGTCGATGCGCACCGGACGGTCGGCGGTAGAGGGGAAGACATCGATGATGGACCCACGCACCGCCACCTCGCCGCGGTGCTCCACCACCGCCTCCCGGTGATAGCCCGCGTCCACCAGGGCCCGCACCAGGTCGTCGCGGTCGCGCTGTTCCCCCCGCCGCACCACCAAAGGCTCCGTGTCTTCCACCTGCGGTCCGAGGCGCTGCACGAGGGCCCGCACCGACGCCACCACCACGCGCGGGGCGCGTTCGGCATCCCGTAGACGCCACATGGTGCGCAGGCGGCGGCCCATGGTCTCCACCGAGGGTGATACGCGCTCGAAGGGGAGCGTCTCCCAAGCCGGAAACGTGTCCACCGCATCGTGGCCGAGGTAGGCCCGCAAGTCGTTGGCCAAGCGATCGGCATCACCGCGGGTGGGCGTGGCCACCACGATCGGACGGCGAGCCGACTGCGTAGCCAGGCCCGCGATCGCCAACGCTCGCGCCGGTTCGGGGACGGCCAGCAGGGCCGATGATCGGCCGAGGACCGACGCCAAGCCCGGCTCATCGCGCAGCAAGGCCGGGAGATCGCGTAGCAACATGGGGGCGTTCCTCAGCCCGACGGACCGGTACGGAACCAGTCCACGGTGTGGCGAAGGCCTGCTTCCAAACCCACCGGTTCGATCACCGGATCAGTGCCGGCCACCAGTGCGCGCAGAAGGGTTTGGTCGGCTTGACTATCCCGTACATCACCCGCTCGCGCGGCGGTATGGACGCGCTCGATGGGGTGGCCGAGGATCCGTTCGAGAACATCAAGCACCTCGAGCAGGCTGGCCCGACCGCCGAAAGCGAGGTTCACCGGGCGGTCGCTCACCAGAGAATCGCGCACCACCGCGCCCAGCACCTCGCACACCGAGCTGACGTAGGTGAAATCGCGTGTCTGGCCGCCGTCACCGTGCACCACCACCGGTTCCCCGGCCAGCGCGGCCGACACGAAGGCCGGCACCACCGCGGCGTAGGCATGACCCGCAGCCTGGAGTGGCCCGAACACGTTGAAGAACCGGAAGGCCACCGCGCCGAAACCGAAGCAAGCCGCATGAGAAAGCGCGTAGGCCTCGGTAGCGAGTTTGGATACGGCGTAGGGCGAGGACGGCATCGTCACGAGATCTTCGGTTTTGGGCAGGGCGGGGTTGTTGCCGTAGACCGACGACGACGACGCCACCACGATCTGACCCACCCCATGGCGGCGCACGGCCTCAAGTACCTGCAGGGTGCCGGTGGCATTGGCGTGGTGCGAGGCCAGCGGATCCTCCAGCGATCGCGGCACCGATGGCAACGCCCCGAGGTGCACCACGGCGGCGGCGCCCGGCAGCACCTCATCCAGCACGGCGGGGTCTACGAGGTCGCCGACCACCAGCGCCGCGGCGGTTCCCGCCAGGTTGGCGGCCACCCCCGTGGAGAGGTCGTCGAGGGCCACCACCTCCGACACCCCATCAGTGAGGAGTAGGTGGCGGCACAGATTGGCCCCGATGAACCCGGCCCCTCCCGTCACGACGACCTTCACGAGTGAGCCTCCATCACGTCCAGGATGCCCTGAATCACTCGATCCTGGTCCGAGGGGGTGAGCGAAGAGCCGCTCGGCAAGCAGAGACCGGAGGCGAACAACCGAGCCGAAGTGCCATCGAGCCGGGCCGGACACTGGGCGAACACCGGTTGGAGGTGCATCGGCTTCCAGGTGGGACGGGCCTCGATGTCGAGGGTTTCGAGATGTTCCCGCACCGCGGTGGGGGTGCAGCCGGCCACCGTGGAATCGATGGTCATACAGGTGAGCCAGCGGTTCGTGCGACCGGTGGCCGCCTCGGGCATGAACCCGATGCCCGCCCGCGTCCCGAGGGCAGCGACGTACCGGTCGAAGATGGCCCGGCGGCAGTGGACCCGTCGGTCGAGATCGGCGAGTTGTGCCCGCCCGAACGCGGCCAGGAGGTTCGAAAGGCGGTAGTTGTAACCCACCTCCACATGCTCGTAATGCACGACCGGCTCGCGAGCCTGGGTAGAGAGATGTCGCACCCGCTCTGCCACCGTCGCGTCGTTCGTCACGAGCGCTCCCCCCCCGGTGGTCGTGATGATCTTGTTGCCGTTGAACGACAGCGCCGCCGTCTCCCCGAACGAAGCAGCCGGCGAGCCGTCATAGGTGGCGCCCAGGCTCTCGGCGGCATCGGAGAGGTGCACCACACCGTGGGCGGCGAGGTGCGGGGCGATGGCGTGATGATCGGCCGCCTGTCCGTAGAGGTCCACCAGAATGGCCGCCGCCGGCGGGGCCGCCCGGCGGGCCTCGAGTTCTTCGGCGAGCAATCCCGGCGAGATGTTCCAGGTATCGGGATCACTGTCGATGAGTACCGGGGTGGCCCCGACGTAGCGGATCGCGTTCACCGAGGCGGCAAAGGTGAGATCCGATACCAGCACGTGGTCACCAGGCCCCACCCCGTGAACGAGCAAGGCCAGATGCAAGGCCGCCGTGCCGCTGCTCAGCGCCACGGCGTAGCGCCGGGCCACCACCTGGGCCACCTCCTGTTCGAAGGCCGCCAGGTCCGGCCCGGCGGGCGCTAACCAGCCGGAGTCCATGGCGGCGAGCACCCGCTGGCGTTCGGCGGGGCCCGCCTCGGGGGGCGAGAGGAAAATCCGTGACACGGGTTCCCTTCCAGATCGGGGTCAGGGGTGGGTAAGATCCGGGCGCATTGTTGGGGGTCCAGGCACTGTTCAGGATGCCAGTATCCGCACGCTCGTGGCGACATTCGCCCACGAGCAGCGCCAAACAGCGAGAACGGAAGCAGAGTGGAGCGGGAACACGCTACGCCCGGGGGGGACGATCAAGCAGCGGACGAGGCACCTTCGGTCGCGCCTAGGAGGGGCTACGAGGCCCTGATTGAGTACCGATTCGCCTGGCTGGCGGGTTGGGACTCACTGAGTTGGGCGATGGCGATGTGGTTAGCGATCTGGGTTCGCTACGACTTCAATGTTGGCCGCATCGACACCGCTGGGGTGTGGTTGGCCATCGCCCTGACCGTGTCGATCCAGGTCGTCGTAGGGCTCTGGCAGGGGCTCTACCTGGGTCGCTGGCGCCTGGGTTCTTTCGAGGAGATCGAAGCCCTCCTGAAAACGGTTCTCCTGGCGGCCGGTGCCCTCCTGCTCGTCGATATTCCCACCCGTTGGGTGCCTATCAGCGTGCCCGTGGCGGCCGTGTTCATCGCGCTGGTGGCCATGGCCGCCGTGCGTTACGGATGGCGCGTGCTGATCGATCGTGGTCGGCGGCCCAGCGGCATCGGAGCGTCGAGGGTCCTCGTGTTCGGGGCCGGCGAGGGGGCCGATCAGGTCATCACCGCCATGCTGCGAGACCCCTCGAGCCCCTATCTGCCGGTGGGGATTCTCGACGACGACCCCCGCAAGTCGCAGTTGCGAATCCGGTCGGTGCGGGTGCGCGGTACCAAAGTCGACCTCGCCACCGTGGCCGCCGATCTCCGGGCCGACGTGTTGCTCATCGCCATCCCCTCCGCCAGCGGTCCGCTCATACGGGAACTGGCTGCCCTTGGTACCGCCGCCGGGTTACGGGTGATGGCGGTGCCCGCCATGAACAGCCGCTTCGACGACAACATCGGCGTGGAGGACATTCGTCCCCTCACCACCACCGACCTTTTGGGCCGACGAGAGATCGACACCGACATCGGCGGCATTGCCAAGTACCTCACTGGACGCCGCGTGCTCGTCACCGGTGCCGGCGGGTCCATCGGGTCGGAACTCTGCCGTCAGGTACACCGCTTCGGGCCATCTGCACTGGTGATGCTCGACCGTGACGAGAGTGGCTTGCATGCCGTGCAGATGTCGATCGACGGTCGGGCCCTGCTCGACAGTCGCCACCTCGTCGTGGCCGACATCCGCGACGCCGCACGCATGGCCGAAGTGTTCCAGGAACACCGCCCCGAGGTGGTGTTCCACGCAGCGGCTCTCAAGCACCTACCACTGTGCGAAATGCACCCCAGCGAGGCGGTGAAGACCAACGTGTGGGGTACCTCCACCCTGCTGGACCTCGCCATGCGTCACGACGTGGACACGTTCGTGAACATCTCTACCGACAAGGCCTGCGATCCCACCAGCGTGCTGGGCGCCACCAAGCGCGTGGCGGAGCGCCTCACCGCCGCCGCCGCCGAAACCGCACGCGGCGATTACATCTCGGTGCGCTTCGGGAACGTACTCGGCAGCCGTGGTTCAGTGCTCGGCGCCTTCCGCGCCCAGATCGCCATGGGGGGTCCGATCACCGTCACCGATCCTGAGGTGACCCGGTATTTCATGACGGTGGAAGAAGCGGTGCAACTCGTGATCCAGGCCGGGGCCATCGGCGAGCAGGGCGGGGCCATGGTGCTCGACATGGGCGAACCCGTACGGATTGTGGACGTAGCCCAGCGCCTGATCGCCGAAGCCGACCGTCGGATCGAGATCGTCTACACCGGTCTCCGCCCGGGCGAGAAACTCCACGAGGTCCTCGAGGGGATCCAGGAACATCCCCGGCCCTCGGCCCATCCGCTCATCGCCGTCGTGAAGGTTCCTCCCCTAGCCGCCACCGCCGTGGTGGGCCTGACCTCCTCGAGTCCCGAGGTGCTCCTCGCCGATCTCCTCCGCAACATGGATCAACCCCCTGTGACCGCCCCCCAGGACTGATCCCGAGCGGGATCAACGGATCGGCCGCGCCGGTACGCCCACCACCGTGGCCCCCGCGGCCACATCGGTTAGCACCACCGCTCCCGCACCCACCACGGCCGCCTCACCCACTCGCACGCCCGGCAGCACATGGGCGCCGGTGCCGATAGACACCCCGCTCTCCAGATGGACCGCACCGCTCACCGTCGCCCCGGGTAACACCGTGACGTAGTCCTCCAGGATCGCATCGTGGCCCAGCGTGGCGTTGGGCCCCAGGTAGCCGTGGCGACCAATGGTGATGTGGGTGGTGAGACGCACCCCGGCACAAAGCACCGTGCCCGCACCTAACTCCACCTCGCTGCCCGTAGAGGCCAACGGGTGCACCAGCGCCGGTGACCAAAGCAGGGAGCGGTGGGCATCGAGGGCGTCGCCCACCCGGCGGCGGGCGGCGCTCTCCCCAATCCCCAGAAGCACCAACGCGTCGAGTTCGGCGAGGAAACCCACGTTGCCGAGTACCGACACACCGCGACGCCGCAGTGGTTCGAGGTCGGGGGAGCCGTCATCCACAAAGCCCGAACACGAGCCGCCGCACGCCTCCACCACATCGAAGACCTCGCGACCATGGCCGCCTGCCCCCACGATCACAATGCTCATGAACCGCTCCCCTGGAAAGGTGCCATGGTGCTCGAACCCTCGCCGTTGATGCCCTCCCGGCGAAGGACCGCCCCCACCGTACGGGCGATGATGGTCAGATCAAGGGCAAAGGAGCGGGTCTCGACGTACTGCACGTCGAGTTCGAATCGGTCCTCCCAAGCCACCAAGTTGCGCCCTTGGACCTGAGCCAAGCCCGTGAGACCGGGGCGAAGGTCGTGACGACGGGCCTGCCGGGGGGAGTACCGGTCCAGATATTCCATCAGGAGCGGGCGGGGCCCCACCAGGCTCATGTCGCCGCGCAACACATTCCACAATTCCGGCAACTCATCGAGACTGCTGGAGCGCAACAGGCGCCCCACCCGCGTGAGGCGATCGGCATCCTCCCCCGGACCAGAGCGCATCGTGCGAAACTTCATGATGGTGAACGGGGTTCCGTGCCGCCCGGGCCGACGCTGCCGGAACAACACGGGCGAACCCGTGGTGACCCGCACCGCTGCCGCGATGATCGCCATCGGTACCGCCGCCACCACCAACGCCAACCCGGAAACAACCACATCGAACAGGCGCTTCACCCGCATCAGGAACCGGCCTGGGCGTAACGGCGGCGATTGACCAACTGACGGGCGGAGTCTTCGAGTCGCATGCCGCCGCTGGCCTTGCGCCGGAACCAGCGGAGACCGTCGGCTACTTGGATCGGGGTGCGGTGCAGTCGGTACCGGTCGCCATCGCTGGGGTTGGCCCGACTCCCCGCCACCGCCGCCGACCGAAAGCGCGCCCGCACCTCCGCCTCCGCCGCCGGCGATCCCAATAGGGCCTTGGGATAGGCGAAGTGTGTGCACGTCACCCCGAGGCGCTCACCGATCAGGTCAATGGAGCGGTCGAGTTCTCCCGCCGCGCTCGGCCCGTCGACCCGATCCAACAGGGCGTGGGTATGCGTGTGGGAGCCGATGGTGGCGAGGCCCGATGCCACGAGTTCCTGCAGGCCGTCCCACGAGATGGGAGCGCCCTCCCCGGGAAAGGGACGGCGGGCCTCAATGAAATCGGTGGCCACATAGAACGTGGCCGGCGCCCGGTGGCGCGCCAGTACCGGAAGGGCCTCGCTCACCCAGTCCGTGGTGCCGTCATCAAAGGTGAGCACGACGGGCCAATCAGCCACCGCCCCTGCCTCCAGACGGGCGATGCCCTCGTCGAGAGTGACCAGTCGGCCCGAGGCCGCCAACTCCCCCACCTGCGCGTCGAACCCCGCGGTGGTGAGATCCACCGCCGAGGCGGTGTGCCCTCCGACGCGGTGGTAGATGAGGATGACCAGGCCAGGGGCGCTTGGTCGCAGCGCGTCGGCACCGGCGGCGGCCACCTTCACCGCCGCGCCGATCCCCTGCTTGGCCATCTCCCGGGCTCCCACGGTGGCGATGCTACGACCGGCTCAGGCGATGAGGAGGCCGGCGTAGCGAGCCTCCACGATTCGGGCGGTCCGAGCGATGTCGAAGTGCTCCACCCGATGCCCAGCGGCGGCCGCCAATCGGGCCCGATCGGGGGCCGATCGAGCGAGGCGAAGGTAGGCCCCGGCCAGCGCGGCGGGGTCGCCCGGGGGAACGAGAAGGCCATCCACGTCGTTGGTCACCACCTCCATGTTCCCGCCCACCCGGGTCACGACCGGGGGCACTCCCAAGGCCATGGCCTCCAGCAGGCTGATGGGAAGGCCCTCATGTCGAGAACTCAAGGTGAAGACGTCTGCCCCCACCACCACCGCCGCCGGATCGGCTTGGTAGCCGAGCATCACCACCCGCTCACCCAGGTTGTAGGCCAACAGGCCGGCGCGCAGTTCGGCCTCCAGTGGACCTTGCCCCACCGACACAAACCGAAGACGCTCCTCCTCAGCGCACGCCTGGGCCGCGGCGGCGAAGAGCGTGGGGTAGTCCTTGTTGGCCCGCAGGTTGGCCACGATGACCACCACGATGTGATCGTCATCCCAACCCTGTCGAGCGCGGGCTGCGGTGCGTTCGGCGCGCCGCGCCACCAAGGGGGCCAAGGGCACGCCGTGCACCAGCACCTCAGTCTTGGCCCGCCACGGCGACCACTCCGAGGCCACCACCTCGCGCGATACGGCCCAGCGCACCCGATCCAGCGGCAGCGTCAGCGCGTTCGCCGTGCGGGTAACCACACCGTGGGATCCCCAGAGGTTGTGTTCGGTAGACACCAACACCGGCCGGGCGCGTTGCGCCCGTAACACTGGCCGGGCCACCGCCGCCACGGCCGGTGAATGGAAATGGACCACATCGAACCCCCGGGCCAGGGCCCGCAACCGCCCCGGCCAACGATGGTCCGTCATACCGCCTCGGCCGGCCAGCCGATGACACTTCACGTCGAGCGCCTCGAGTTCGGCCACCAGGTGCTGCTTGCGCTCCAGCAGGTACGCCACCTCGTAGTGCACCGCAGCGGGGTTGGCCACCGCCGCCAGTGACACCACCAGGCGCTCTGCCCCCCCGGGACCAAGACCCTTGATCACGTGAAGGACGCGCACGGCACGGGACGTATCCACGCCGGAACCGTACCCGCCCCACCCGTGCAAGGATTGCCGGGTCGTGTCCCGCAAGATCGCCCACCTCACCACCGTTGACCTGTCGTTGCGCTACCTCCTGTTGGCGCAGATCGACGGAAGCCTCGCGGCCGGCGACGAAGTGCTCGGCATCAGTGCCCGCGGCCCCGACGTGGCGTTCCTCGAAGAACGCGGGATGCGCTTCGTCGAACTCACTGGCTCCACCCGCGCCATGAGCCTCCGCCAGGACCTGCGGGCGGCCCGATCGCTCTGGCGCATCCTGCGCCACGAACGCCCCGACGTGCTCCACACCCATACTCCCAAGCCGGGTCTGTACGGCCGCATCGTGGGGCGCCTCGCCGGAGTGCCCCGTGTGGTGCACACCACCCACGGCCTCTACGCCGCTCCCGACGACCGGCTTCCCAAACGGCTCCTCGTCTACATCCTCGAGGCCATCGCCAGCCGCTTCAGCCATGTGGAGCTGGTCCAGAACCCCGAAGACCTGGAATTGATGGGTCGTTGGCACATCGCCTCGCGCCGAAAACTTCGGCTCCTGGGCAACGGCGTGGACCTCGACCGGTTCCAGCCCGTCGAGGAGGCCCAACGGCAGGCCGAACGCGCCGCGCTCGGCCTCCAGCCCCACGATGTGGTGGTGGGCCTTGTGACGCGCCTGGTGGCCGAGAAGGGCATCGAAGAGTTGGTCGACGCGGTGGCCATCGTGGGATCGCCGTTTCGTCTCCTACTGGTGGGGCCCCACGACCCCGACAAAGCCGATGACCTCACTCCCGCGGTCCTCGAGCGGGCCGCCGCGAACGGCGCGATCCTCACCGGTCACCGGCCGGATGTGGAGCGGCTCTACGCCGCCATGGATCTCTTCTGCCTCCCGTCACATCGCGAAGGGTTTCCGCGCGCCGCCATGGAAGCCGCCGCCAGCGGCCTGCCGGTGGTGGCCACCAATATTCGCGGCTGCCGCCAGGTGGTGGACCCCGGGGTGACCGGAACCCTGGTACCCGTGCGAGACGCCGGTGCCCTCGCCGAGGCGCTGCGTTTCTGTGCCGCCGAGCCGGCCCGGCGCACGCTCGGCATCGCCGGCCGGGCCAAAGCCGTCACCGACTTCGACGAGGCCACCGTGGTGGCTCGCGTGTTGGCCTCCTATGACCCCTCGGCGGATTGAGCGGCCCGGAAGCAGGCCACCGCCGCCACCGCCAGAGCGACCACCACCGCCGCCCACCCCGGCGTGCTCGCCCAATCTCGCTGGATGCCGATCTGGCGGGCCGCCACCAAGGCCGCTGCGAGGTGCACCGCCACTCCCCCGCGCCACCACCAACCCGCCAGCGGGCGCATCGGGGTCGCCACGGCGAGGACCACCAGGGTGGTCACGCACAGACCGCCACCCACCAGGGCGTGAGCGTTCCCGGCCGCCCCTTGGTACACGGCCAGCACCGGCAGGACACTGACGGCCAGGACAGCGGGCCGGGACAGCCTCAACCCACCCAGGGCCAGCACCGCCGCCACTCCCACACTCACACCCGTCGCCACGATGGCGGCACTGGTTTCGGGCACAGCCGCCCACACCCCCACCAGGGAGGCGACCACAAGCCACAGCACCGGCGGCACCCGGTCCACCGGCTCCCCCGGCAGGCGCCACGCCCCCCGTCCCACCACCACCGCCAGGGCCAACGCTCCCACGCCCGCCCCCACCCCCAGGTCCTGCACCACCGGCGTCGGTGTACCGCCGACGAACCGGCGGTCGGCCACGAGGGTCGCCATCACCGCCGCGAACACGGCGATCACCCCCACCCGGGATCGACCCCTGACCACCGCCACCGATGCCGCCGCCCCCCCGGACACCAGGGCCATGGCCGCCAGGGACAGGTCGATCTGGCGCAGCATCACACTCAGAACAGTTCGAGGTCGCCGAGTGAAAAGGCCAGATCACCGAGCGAGGGCACCGCCGGGCGCGCCAGCGGTCGCCACGTCACAATGGGCCCACGGTGGCGCAGGGGCAGCACACCGTGGGTGGCGCCCAACCCGATCCCCATGGCGTAGTCGCCCGCCTCCCGCACCAGCCGACCCAGGGCCGCCCGATCGGGCCGGGGCGCCAACCACTCCACAATGGCCACCTCACGGGCCGGGCCGCGGCGGCGCACGCGGAAAATCACCAGCCCCCCGCCCGCCTCGATGGCGCGGTACTGGAGTGGCTCGAAGGAATAGCGCCAGGCCAGATAGGCCGCCGAGCGCGGCGTGGACCACCCCGTCACCGGCAGGTCTGCCCCGAGGGCAGCCACCGCGGGATCCTGCAGCACCTGGGCCGCGGGCTCCCCAATGGCGCAAGGCTCGGACCACTTCTCCGCCGCCGTGCGAGCCTGCCGCAAGATCGGCAACCGCCCCAGAGTGGCCGGACGCATCCCGATCGTCGGCCGCCCCAACTCGTGCCACCCCATCTTCAGGTAGCCGGGCCGGCTCTGCTCGTTGGGGGTATTGAAGATCGCATCCACCCCCGCGGCGCTGAGGTCCTCTACCGCCTGGAGGGTGAGTCGGCGGAACAGGCCACGACCCTGATAGGCGGGATGCGTGGCTGTGTCCACCGCCCGGCCCATGGCGATCGTTTCACCTCGGCGCAGAAAGGACCAGCGCAAGAACGTCCGAAACGCCACCACCTCACCGCCATCTTCGGCCACCCACGCCGGCGAACGACCGGCCGGATTCTCCTCGTGTTTCCACCGAAAAAACTCACGATCCCGCTCGTCATCGGCCCATCCGAGGGCCATCGCGGCCACGGCCAGCACCTGCTCCCGGTCCCCCGGAACACTGGGCCGGATCGTCAGTTCGTCAGACGCCATCTGGCCTGCATCATGCCCGACGGCCCTCGGCTCGGGAGCGACCCCAACCGGGCGGGTAGCATCAGCGGCGTTATGGCCACCCGCACGACCGATCCCGCCGCGCCGGTTCTGAACATCAAAGACGATCGCTGTGCGGTGATCGCCGAGGTAGCCCAGGGCCACGACGGCAGTCTGGGCCTGGCGCACTCCTTCATCGATCTCGCCGCCGAGGCCGGGGTTGACGCCATCAAGTTCCAAACCCACATCGCGGCGGCGGAGAGTACGCCGGAGGAGCCGTGGCGGATCAACTTCAGTTACGAAGACGCCAACCGCTACGCCTACTGGCAGCGCATGGAGTTCACCGAGCCCCAGTGGCAGGGCCTGCGTGACCATTGCGATGCGAACAACCTTGGCTTTATCTCCTCGGCTTTTTCCACTGAGGCGTTGGAGTTGCTCCGCCGGGTTGGGGTGGCAGCCTGGAAGATCTCCTCGGGTGAAAGCCTCTCGTCGGATCTCTTGCGCCACCTCGGAAGCGACGGCGTACCCGTACTGATCTCCACCGGCATGTCTACCTATGCCGAGATCGCCGCCGCCGTGGACCATTGCCGAGCCGCCGGGAGCGAACCGGTGCTTCTGCAGTGCACCTCGATGTACCCCACCCCACCCGAGCGCCTGGGGCTCAACGTGCTCGCCGATCTCCGCCACCGTTTTGGCTGTGCGGTGGGCCTGTCGGATCACTCCGGCACGATCTACCCGGGCCTGGCGGCAGTGGCCCTCGGGGCGGTGGTGCTGGAGGTGCACATGACGTTCTCGCGACGCATGTTTGGGCCCGATTCACCGGTGGCCCTGGAACCCGATGAGCTAAAAACCCTGGTGGAAGGGGTGCGATTCCTCGAGCGGGCGCGTGCCGCCCCGGTAGACAAGGACGCGGTGGCCGCCGAGTTGGCCGAGGTGCGCAATCTGTTCGGCAAGTCTCTGATCAGCAGCCGAGCCCTGGCCGAGGGAACCGTGCTCACCCACGATGACCTCACCGCCAAGAAGCCGGCCTTTGGCATCCCCGCCACCGAGCGGGAGGTCATCGTGGGTCGCACGCTGCGCGTGGCGGTGCCCGCCGGCCACCCGCTCTCCGTTGACGACCTGGCCGACCCATCCCATTGATCAACGCCTCCCGCCACCACGTCGTGATCGCGGAGCCCGTCCACTACGCCCCGGAGGCCCGCGCCATCCTGACCGAGATCGGTCCGGTGGTGGACGGTCCCTTCGACCGCCACGGCCTTCTCGACGCGGTGAGCGACGCCGGTGTACTGGTGGTGCGGCTCGGGCACGAGATCGATGCGGCCGTCATGGCGGCTGGCCCGCACCTGCGGTACATCGCCTCGCCCACCACGGGCACCGATCACATCGACCTCACGGCAGCGGCCGAGCGAGGCATCCAGGTGATCACGCTGCAGGGCGAGGTGGAGTTTCTCCGCACCGTACGCGCCACCCCCGAGCACACCTGGGCCCTGCTGCTGGCCCTGGCCCGCAAACTCCCCGTTGCGGCGGCGAGTAGCCACACCCGGTGGGATCGAGATGCCTTCCGGGGTAGCGAACTGGCCGGAAAGCAACTGGGGATCTTCGGCCTCGGGCGGGTCGGACGCATCGTGGCCAGCTACGGCGTCGCCTTTCAGATGCCGGTGATCGCCTATGACACGGAGCCGGTTTCAACCCCAGGGGTCACGATGGTGGCCTCACTGCCCGAGCTGCTCCAACAGGCGAACATCCTGACGGTGCACGTTCCCCTCACCGAGCACACCCGCCACGCCATTGGTGCCGCCGAACTTGACCTCCTCCCCCCGGGGGCGCTCGTCGTCAACACGGCCCGGGGAGCGATCATCGACGAGGCAGCGTTGGTGGACGCCCTACGCGACGGCCACCTCGGCGGTGCCGCAGTAGATGTGCTCGAGGATGAACGCAGCCCCCACGGCGTTCCCAGTGGCCCATTACTGCGGTTCGCCAGCGAACACCCCGACCGGGCTATCGTGACGCCTCACATCGCCGGGGCCACCTGGGAATCGATGCACCGCACCGAGGTATTCCTGGCTGAACGCCTGCGGGGGCTGGTCTCCCAGGAGGCCTGAATCCCCGGTGCATCCATTGTCTGCCCACCAGGAGGCCTCGTTGCGCAAGGTGTGCGTTGTCGTCACCGCTCGACCGAGTTATGCCCGCATCAAGAGCGTGCTCGAAGCCGTGCGCGATCGCGCCGACCTCCAACTGCAGTTGGTCGTTGGAGCATCAGCGCTACTCGAACGCTACGGCCCGGCCATCGATGTCATACGCGCCGACGGCTTCGAACCCGACGCGGTGGCCTACATGGTGGTGGAAGGTGAAAACCTCGTCACCACCGCCAAATCCACCGGCCTGGGTGTGGTGGAACTGGCTTCCATCTTTGATCGCCTCCAGCCCGACGTCGTGGTGAGCGTGGCCGACCGCTACGAGACGATCGCCACCGCCATTGCCGCGTCGTACATGAACATTCCCCTCGCCCATGTGCAGGGGGGTGAGATCACCGGCTCGATCGACGAGAAGGTTCGCCACGCCGTAACCAAACTGGCCGACATCCACCTGGTGGCCACGGAAGTAGCCAGCCAACGGGTGGTCCGCATGGGTGAGGTGCCCGCCAGCGTGTTCCTCACCGGCTGCCCGTCGATAGACCTCGCCGATCGAGTGGCCCGGGAGACCGAACCGTTCGATCCATTTGACCGCTACGCCGGGGTGGGCGAGGAGTTCAGCGTCGATCAGGACTACGTCGTGATCATGCAGCACCCGGTGACCACGGAGTACGCCGATGCCACCCAACAAATCGATGAGACCCTCGCCGCCCTTACCCAGATGGATCTGCCGGTGTTCTTCTTTTGGCCGAACGTAGACGCTGGTTCCGATCGCATCTCCAAACGCATCCGACAATTCCGAGAGGAACACGATCTCCCGCACGTGTACTTCTTCAAGAACCTCCCCCCCGAAGACTTCCTGCGGCTGCTCAGTCGGGCTCGCTGTGTCATTGGCAACTCCAGCGTGGGCATACGCGAATGTTCCTACCTCGGCGTGCCCGTGGTGAACATCGGCACTCGACAGCACGGCCGGGAGCGCGGCCCCAACGTGATCGACGTACCCGCTTCGAGCGATGAGATCGTGGCCGCCGTGCAGCGCCACCTGGCTACCGAATCGGCGCCGGGCGTACACCTCTACGGCGACGGGCAGGCGGGCAGGCGGATCGCGGAGGTGCTCGCCACCTGTGCGCTCACCATCGAGAAGCGCCTCACCTATTGAGGACGGAGGATAATGTCGTATGAACACTCCCGCTGAGGACGAGGACTACTGGGATGCCTCCGGCCTGCGATCCCTCTTCGAGAACCTCCCCGCCGACCCGGTGGCGCTCCGGCCCGATGTCAATGACCTCGTCCGACTCCACCGCCTGGTGCGCACCCGACCCTGTGTCACCGTTGTCGAGTTCGGGATCGGCTGCTCCACCATCGCCCTGGCTCACGCCATGGATCAGAACGAACAAACCCACGGCGAGGAACTCCGGACACGACTGGCGCGTAATTCGCAGTTGTTCCAAGTGTTCAGCGTGGATGCCAACCAGCGGTGGATCGACCATACGGCCTCGCGCCTTCCCACCCATCTTGCTGCCCGCGTGCACCTGAGCCACAGCACCGTGTCGGCCACCACCTTCGGCGGACGGCTGTGTCACACCTACGACACCCTTCCCAATGTGGTCCCAGACTTCATCTACCTCGACGGCCCTGATCCGGCCGACGTCACCGGGGCCGTCAACGGCCTCGATTTCTCCGCCCCGGAGCGCACGGTCATGGCCGCCGACATTCTGCTCATGGAGCCCACGCTGCTGCCGGGAACCGTGATCGTGGTGGATGGCCGGGAAAACAACGTGCGCTTCTTGACCCGCAATCTGCAACGCCCGATCTCGCTCTCGGTCGAGGGCGACGCATCGATCATCGAATTCGTGGAGCCACGCCTCGGTCGGGTGGATGTGATCGGCGTGGATGGGAGGGGCCGACCCGGCCAGTCATGAGGATCTACTGGTACGCCCCCTTCGACAACGCGTCGGAGATCGAACTGGCCCAGGCGGTGGTGGGCCAGGTCTCCGACCTCGTCCTGCACTCGGTCTACAGCCGATTCGGGGTGCGTCTTCCCAAACGAGACGGCGAGCTCACACTGGTGCGCGACCTCCCCGCTCCCGCCAACGAACTCTTTCGGAGAAGTACCCGGTTCCGTCGCGCCAAGGTGGCGTTAAACCGCGCCCGGTTCCGTCAACACGAGATCTCCAATGGCGACTTTGATCTCGTCCACCTCCACACGTTCAACATGTTCACGGATTGGATCGCCCTGCCTCTGCTCCGGCAGAAAGGTCGGCCGCTGGTGCTCTCGGTCCACAACGTGCGCCCGCACGATCAACGCGGACCCCGCACGATCGAGACACTGGTTCACCGATTGGCGTACAAGGTGCCCGACCGCCTCATCGTGGCCCATGAGAGCCTCCGCACCCGCCTCGTCGATGAGTTCAGGATTGCGCCGGAACGGATCTCGGTGGTCCCTCTCCCCAGCCCCCGGGTGGAACTGGCCAGCGATCATCCCGCCGAAGATCCGAAGGAACTGCTGTTCTTCGGCACCCTGCGTCAGAACAAGGGCCTTGAGGTATTGCTCAGCGCCATCGCTTCGATTCCTCGTGCTACCCCGATCATTTTTCGGATTGCCGGGCGCGGTGATCACGAGATCGAGCAGCTCATCGTGCGCCACGCCCAACATGATCCGCGTATCCGCGTGGAGATTGGTTGGATCACCCCCGAACGCCAAGCCACCCTGTACGCCCGTGCCTGGGCGGTGGTGGTCCCCTACCTTCCGGCCTTCGCGGCCCAGAGTGGCACCGTCCGTGTGGCCTACAGTTTCGGCACCCCGGTCATCGCGTCCAATACCGGCGCGCTCGGTGAGACCATCCGCCAAGACGAAACCGGCTGGCTGGCCAACCCCGGCGATCCACGTGACCTCGCCGCCCAGATGCTGGCGGCGGTAGCCGATGTTGAGGGTCGCCAGGCCCGGGCACTGGTGGCCAAACGCCTCGGCCAGGAGCGCAACGCCGAAGCCCTGGCGCCGTTGGTACTCCAGATCTATGCGGAACTTGGCGTCGTCCCATGAGCGATCCCGGTCGACCGGTTGGGCACCCAAGCACCGATGGGCTCGACGAGGTGGCGGACGCGCTGTTGCACACGATCGCCAGCGAGGGCCTGGGGAGCGGTCTGCTGTGGTCGGCCGCGCCCACCGCGCTTCTCGACCATGCCCGGGGTTCGGCGTTGCCTCCAGGGCGAGGCGGAGGTCGGGGGGCCCGGCCCACCATCACCACCCTGCTGGCGGCACTGGCCACCGCCCGAGGGTCGTGCCTCACCACCGTGGGCAACGTGTTGTTTGCCTACGAAGGAGCCAACCCGAAGGCCACCCTCACCCCGGTGATCGATGCCACCGCCCGGGCCCGCGGCGTGGCACCCGTGGCTCACTCTGTGCGCCCACCGCTGTCGCTGCTCACCGCCGGAACCCGCAACCTCCGCCATGAGCGTGCCGCACTACGCCAGGCGCTTCCGGCCGGGGTTCCTGAGGCTGTTGAGCGGGCCCTGCAGGCCGCGGTGCGGGCCCACGCCCGCGCCGCGGCGGCGCTGGATTCCATCGCACCGAATTTGGTGGTGCTGGCCTCCCAGCACTCCACCAGTTCACGGGCGTTGATCCAAGCCGCCCGGGTACGCCAGATCCCCACCGCCTACCTCCCCCACGCCCCGGCGGCCAACACCTACCAATACCGCGATCTCCCCACTGATTTCGCCGGATTGCGGGGGGCCCGGGAAGTGGATTTCTATCGGTCGCTCGGGGCCCGAGGGGCCCTCGCGGTGGTAGGCAATCCCCAGGCCCAGGTAGTGGTCCCCCCGCACCTGAACCCCGAGGCGGCGGTGATCTTTGCGCCTCGGCCCCAACCCATCGCCGAAGTGCGCCAGCAGGTCGCGGCAGTGGCGGCGGCGGCGCCGGCCGTGGTCGTGTCTCCGCACCCTCGAATGCGCCACCAACGGCACTACGCCGATCTATGGCCCGCGCACTGGGAGGTGCACCACGGCTGGACGGCCGAGTTGCTGCGGGGCGCCCACCCGTGCGTGATCCAACGCTCCAGCGGGGTGGCGTGGGAGGCCATGGCCCATGGCGTTCCGGTGATCGAGTTGGCCTCACCCGCGGCGGAGGATCCGTCGTACCTCATGATTCGCGAGCCCTACGCCCGGCGGTGCGCCTCGAACAACGACTTGCCCGCTGCGGTAGCCCAGGCCCGTCAATCCGCCACCGACCCCCTCGCCCGCCAGCAACTCATGGCCTGGGCGCAGGAGTGGTGCGCGGTCAGCGGCTCCCACTCGGTGGCTCGGGCCACCGAGTGGATCGAGCAGTGTGCGTCGGCTCCCTACCCGGCGGAGCCCCTCCTCGACTACTGGGCACAGCCGTCCGGAGTGGCATGACCGATCCACGACCTCTGGTCCTCGCGGTGGTCCCGGCCCGGGGTGGGTCCCGTGGCGTCCCGCGGAAAAACATTCGCGTGTTGGGCGGCCACCCGCTTCTCGCCTACACCATCGCGGCGGGCCGGGCGAGTGAACGGGTGACCGACCTGGTGGTGTCTACCGAAGATCCTGAGATCGCCGAGGTAGCTCGCTCCTACGGTGCCGAGGTGATCGACCGACCCGATGCCCTCGCCACCGATGAGGCTCCCACCGCGCCGGTGATTCAGCACGCCATCGAGCGCGTCGAGGAAGCCACCGGGCGCACCTACGACTACATCCTCACCCTCCAACCCACCACACCGTTTCGCCGCGGCTGGGACATCGATGCGGCGGTTGATCTCCTGGAGGCCGCTGCGAACCCGGCGGCGAGCGTCACGAGCGTGGTGCGGATCTTCGATGCCCATCCGCTGCGGGTGAAGCGCCTAACGCAAGACCGCCTGCAGCCCTACATCGCCGGTGACGACGTCCCCACCCGGCGCCAGGACCTTCCTCCCGCCTACCTGCGCAACGGCGCCATCTATCTGGCCCACCGACCCACGGTGACCGGAGGTTCGGTGTGGGGGAACCCGGAGATCCCCTACCCGATGCCGCCTGAGCGGTCGGTCAACATCGACGAACCACTCGACTTCCTCCTCGCCGAAGCGGTGGTGCGGGCAGGCCTCACCGAGATCGACCTTCTCCTCGAATCCCCCCAGGACAACTGAGCATGCACCCTTCCAACGACTACTACGGCCACGAGATGATCCTGTCGTGGGCCGCCTCGATCCACCGCCCCAAACGAACCTTCGGCTACATCCAGCACGGGTGGAAGCCGGAGTCGGGATTTCCGGCCGACATGCGCCTGATCCCGAAGGCGCCGTTATTCGTTTGGTCCGAAGCCAACCGCTCGGCCACCGCAGCGCGTCATCCGGGCCACACCGTGGAGGCCATCGGCGCGCCGTTCCTGTACCTCCATGAGCTCTTGAAGCCCGCCCTGGCGATCGAGCCCACCAAGGACCTCCTCGTCTACCCGTGTCATCAACTCCGCAGCGCCCCCCTGGCGGGCGAGGTGCACTCGACCCTCATCGATCAGATCCGGGACCTGGATCCCACCTCCATCACGGTGAACCTCCATCCCTACGAGTTCGACGATGGGCACACCGTCGCGCTGTACCAAAGCGAACTGCCCGATGCGACAGTCACCACGAACTGGCTGCGACCCCCGTGGGTGGTGAGCGACGATCCCACCATGTTGATCCGCCAGATCCTTCAGATGTTGGATCACCGCCGCGTCGTGTCGAACTGCCTCACCACCGCCGTGCTGTACGCGTCGTACCTGGGTCGCGACGCCCGACTGCTTCGCCACCCTGAGCGCCGTCAACCCCCCACCGAGGGGCGCGGGCGAGCACTCCATGAAACCTTGGAGCAAGCCACCAACGGCACGGCCCTCGCCGCCATCGCGGCAAGCGAGTTGGGGGCCGACCATCTCCGTACGCCCGACGAACTGAGAGCCGTGCTGGGATGGGACTCTCGGTGGCGCGGCGCGGCGGCGGGGACCGTCCGGCTCTTCGGGTCCATCCGGCACCACTAGGCGGCGCCGATCAACTCGCGAGCATCACGCGTCGGCGGCCCGGAGGCGGGCGGCGAGATCGACCTCACTGGCATCGCCTTGGGCCACCACCCGACCATGCTCGAGCACAATGAAGCGATTGCAGCGTCTGATCAAGGCATCTCGGTGCGACACCACGATCACGATCGAGGTTGGGGACAGGTCGAGCAGAGACTGCTCCACCAACGCCTCGTTGGCCGCGTCGAGGGCACTGGTGGGTTCATCGAGGATCAGGCAGGTGGGCGCGGCCAGCAGCGAGCGGGCCAGCGCCACGCGTTGGCGCTGCCCCCCTGACAACGATGAGCGGCCCTCCCCCACTGCGGTGGCATAGCCCTCGGGTAGGGCCTCGATCTCCCGATCAATCCCGGCGCGCCCGGCGGCGCGTTCCACCTGCTCGGCCGTTGCGGGACGGTGAAAGGCGATGTTCTCGGCGATGGTGGCGGCGAGGAGCACGGGTTCTTGGGACAGCAGACCCAGTTGCGTGGTCCACGACTCCGCCGAATAGGTCTCCAACGCCGCACCATTCACCTGCAGTGACCCCGTCGTGGGCGACAACAGTCCGGCCAGCGTGTTGGCCAGTGTGGTCTTGCCGCCCCCGGAGGGGCCGATCACGCCCAGCCAGTCGCCCGGTCCGAGGTCGAGGTTGATGCCCTCGAGCGCCTGGTGTCCCGAGGGATAGCGATAACCCAGGTTGCGGAGCGAGATGGCGGTCACCGGCCCCAGGTCGGCATCACCGCGGGGGGTTTGCCGAGCTCGGTTGTCGCTCACCGAATCAAGGAGTTCTTCAAGGAACGGCCGGGTCTCCACATAGATCTGAACCGACGAGTTCAGTTGCTGGATGTAACTCAGCGAGCGCACGGCCAGAATGGCAGCCGTCCCAAACGCCACGGCCGCCACATCGATCGCTCGCCCCACCACCACGATCCCCACGATGGCGGCCAGCAGCACCTGCTGGTAGACGCTCGGCAGCATCCGCTGAATGAACTTCAGACGGGCGTAACTGTCCGCGGTGGCACTACTCAGATCCTTCAGACGAGTGGCCGCCGCTTCCTCCACCCCGAAGACGTGAAGTTCGCGATTGAGTTGCACGTACGACGTGGCGTTGAGTTGCAGGTCACCGAGGAGCTCCGCTTGCCCTCGCGCCAGGCGCTTCGACCGCCGTCGCAGCGGATTCAACGCGGCGGCGGAGCCAAGGGCCACCACGGCGAACAACAGGGCAATGGCGGGGGCGGTGACCACCACGATGACCAGGTAGATGGCGAGGCTGATCACCGCCACCGAAGCCACCGAGAGTAACTGGAGCGGGATCACCGCCTGTTGGGCGTTCAACCCCAGCAACTGCTGCAGGCGCCCAAGACGAGCGGCGTGGAGGTGCTCCCAATCGGCCGCGAACCAGGCGTCGATCACCAGAGAACGGGCCCGGCGCAGCGCGAACGCCTGGTTCCGGGCCGATACCCGGGCTTCGGCGAGTCGGGCCAGCAGCGTGATCAGCAGGCTGATCGCCGCCACGGCGGCGAGGGCGCCAAAGGACAACGAGCCCGTGAATGGCCCCCAAGCAAGATTGGCCCGGTTGTTGTCCTCTACGAGGAGCAGCAGCAGGCGAAGAATGGTGAGGAGCGACACCGTCTCGGACAACGCGATCACGGTGCCCAGGATCGGATGCACGATCAATCGGCGGCGGCGGCGGCCAAAGAGGCGACCCAGAATCTGCCAGAGGCTAGCGACGGTATCGGGGGCCACTGAGGAGACTGCCCGCTTCAGGGCGCTCACGGAGCCACCCCAGGAGCTACCAACCGCAGAAGCGGTAGCGGCACCGGAGGGAGGTCGTCGAGAAGGGTCATAGCGCGTGGGGGTCCCAAGGGCCCTCCGTTACCCTTCAGCCTACGCCAGAGCCATTGACTCCCCTAGACACCGGGGGGAATCGGTCCGCCCCACCAGTGTGAGGGGCCCGAGCGTTCTAGCCTGTGGCCCTGGCTGTTCTCCCGTACCCCTCTCCTGGCATTCTCCGCGCCACGCTGGCCGAGTGGTCCGTGGCCTATGACCTCACCACCCAGACCACGCACCTCCTGAGTCCGGAGGCGGGCTGGGTGTTGGATCTGTGTGACGGGGAGGCCTCCAGCGAGGGGCTGGTGGCCGAGATCGCCGGCATCACCGGCGGTCCCACCGATGACATAGCCGCCGACGTGCACGCCTATTTGGAGATGCTGAGCGAAATCGGGCTGGTGGGCAAGCGGGATGGGCTCACGACCCCGGTGGGACGAGAGAGCACGAGCGCCGCCGATCCTGCCGGTCCTTACACCAGCGCAGGGCTGCGGCTGCTCACCACCGGAGTGGTCCTTCGCAGCAATGACGCAGCCCTGCTGGCCCAAGCCGAGGCACGAGTGGCGTCGCTTCGCGGGGACCTGCCCATCACCGTGACCATCGACCTGAAGGCGCAGCCCGGGGGGGCGGTCACCCTCACCGGCGGGGGTCCGGCCCGTTCCTATGCCTCGCCAGCCGAAGCACTCGACAACCTGCCCCATGCGCTTTGCTCCATCGCCACCCACACCCCCGTTTGCCTCGTGCTGCGCTCCGGGTGTGTGCGTTCCCCCGCCGGTGAGGTCGTCTTGTTACCCGGTCCGCCCGGATCGGGGGCCACCACCCTGGCCGCCGCCCTCGTTCGCCTCGGCTGGGACTACGCCAGTGACGCCATCGTCGGAATCCAATCGGCGCCGCCACGAGCGCTCGCCTACCCCGCCCCACTGGCCCTAAGCGAGGAAAGCCGCCGCATCCTCCGACTCGACCCCTCCCCGTCGGCCACCACCAACCCCGCCGACGTGCGGGCCGATGTCACGATCCTCCACGGCCCCGTCGGCCCGGTGGAGCGGGTCGTCATCACCTTCTTCCAAGCCGGAGCGCGCCTGCACCTCGAGATGCTCGACCCCACCGCGGCGGTGGGCGCGCTACTCGAGCACGCCCTCAACCTGGCCGAGGTCGGTAACGCCGGCCTCGACATCGTGTGTGATCTGGCCCAGCGTGTGCCGGTGCTGGGCTTGGTGCACAGCGACATCAACGAGGCCGTGGCGGCAGTCAATGATTCGTCGCCCCGGCCCGGAACGTAAACCCCGGCGCGTTGGCTCAGAGGCGTTCGACGTTGGCGGCGTGGGGCAGGCGGGCCTTGGTATCGAGCACGTAGCGGGCGTGGGCCAGGATCACAGCGGGATCGAAGGCCGCGTGGTCCACCAAGAGCACCACGGCATCAGCCGACGCCATCTCCTCGGGCGTAGCCTCCACCGGCTGCACCCCGGTGGGGAAGCGATCGGGGGCCACGTGCGGATCGGCGGCCACCAGTTCCGCGCCCAGATCGGCCAGCAGGTGGGCCACTCGGTGGCTGGGGCTCTCCCGCCAATCCCCCACGTTGGCTTTGAAGGAGACGCCCAGCAGGAGGATCCGACTCCCCCGGATGGGCTTACCCTGATCGTTGAGGGCGCTGAACAGGCGTCGTACGACGTAGTCGGGCATGTGCTCGTTGACGTCGTTCGCCAATTCCACGAAGCGAAAACTCTGCCCCAGTCGGCGTTTCACCTGCCAGGAGAGGTAACTCGGGTCCACCGGGAGGCAGTGGCCCCCCACGCCCGGCCCGGGCGTGAACCTCAGGTACCCAAAGGGTTTGGTGGAGGCGGCGTCGATGGCCTCCCACACGTCGATTCCGAGATCGTGGGCGAACATCGCCAGTTCGTTCACCAGGGCGATGTTCACATGCCGGAACGTGTTCTCAAGAAGTTTGGTGAGTTCGGCTTCCTTCGGGGTGGACACCGGCACCGTGGTCTCCACGATCCGGTCGTAGAACAATCGGACGGCGGCAAGGCTGGCGGCGTCGATCCCACTCACCACTTTCGGGGTGTTCACCAGGGTGTAGGTCTGATTGCCCGGGTCGATGCGCTCGGGGGAATAGCCGAGGTGAAAGTCCTCGCCGGCCCGCAACCCCGACCCGGCCGCCAGGATGGGGGCGAGGCGCTCCTCAGTGGTGCCGGGGTAGGTGGTGCTCTCCAGCACCACGGTGGCCCCCCGGGTGAGTAGCGGGGCCAGATCGGCACCGGCCTCGTCGATGAAGGTGAGGTCGGGGATGCTCTCGCGCAGCGGGGTGGGCACCGTGATGATGGCCACATCAAAACGGGCCAGGCCCGCCAGGGTGGACACGGCCCGATAACGACCAGTGGCCAAGGCCTCCGCCACATCGTCATCGCTGATGTCCTCCACGAACGACGTGCCCGAGGTCAACGCAGCCACCCGCGCCTCGTCCACGTCGTAGCCGATCACCTCGTAACCAGCGGCCACCGCCCGCATCGCCAGGGGCAAGCCCACGTATCCCTGCCCCACGATAATGGCGATCTCGTTGCTCATCTCCCCATGATGCCCCCTCGAGGTGCTCCGCTGGCGTTGCGCCCGTCGGGACCGCAGCAGAACTACTCGCTCGGCCGGGTGTTATAGCGATTCATGGCTTGTTCGGGATCGCCCTGCAGGATGAGTTCGACGGCATCAGCGGCCTCCTGCACCACCACGTTCAGTTCGGCGCGGTCTGCTTTGCCGGGCTTCTTGAGGACATGCTCCACGCCCTGGGCCTTACCCGGTGGCTTACCGATACCGATGCGCACCCGCACGAAGTCATCGGTGTGGAGGTGCGCCTTGACGGACTTGAGACCGTTGTTGCCCGCCAACCCGCCCCCCACCTTCACCTTGAGCGTGCCCACCGGCAGGTCGAGCTCGTCGTGCACAATCACGAGGCGGTGAGGGTCGTCGATCCCATGGCGGCGCACCAACGGCGCCACCGCTTCGCCCGAGAGATTCATGTAGGTGAGTGGGATCGCCAGCGCCAGACGCTTCTCCCCCACGGTCACCTCGCCGGCCAGGGCGCGTTCCTTGCCTTTGCGAAGTGTCGCACCGTGGCGTTGGGCCAGCACTTGAACCACCTCGGCCCCCACATTGTGACGGGTGCCGTCGTATTCGGCGCCCGGGTTGGCCAGACCAACCACTAACAGGTCCGCTGGGGTGCCGCGACGCAAGGTCGCGCCACCCCGTCGCCCAAACATCAGCCCCCGTCACCGTCACTGGCCTCGGGGGCACTCTCACTGCTGGCCTCGCCATCGGCCGCTTCGCCGGCACCCTCGGCATCGGTAGCGGCATCGTCGACCGACACCACTTCAGCCACCTGACGACTGGCGGTCACCACAGCCTCTTCGGGATCGACGGTGGTGGTAACACCGGCGGGCAGAACGATGTCGCTCACCCGCAGGGCGCTTCCGATCTGGAGACCGGAGATGTTGATGGTAAGGCCGGTGGGGATGTCGGCCGGCTTGGCGGTAATGAGGAGGGAAGTGAGCACCTGATCCACCACGCCGTCGTCGTCGGCCACATGCTTGGCTTCGCCTTCGAGGTGGATCGCCACCTCGACCTCGACGGTCTTGTCGAGATCCACTCGGATGAAGTCGACGTGCAAGATGTTGCGGCGCACCGCATGGCGCTGCATGTCCTTCACCAGGGTGGGCATCCGCTCACCGGATACGTCGAGGTTGATGACGGCGTTGAGGCCCTGCTCGGTGATCAGGGCGGCCCGCAGTTCGCGCCATTCCACCATGAGCGGGATCGGATCGGCCCCGAGGCCGTAGACCACGCCGGGGATTTTTCCCTCGTTGCGTAGGCGACGGGCGGGGCGGGTGCCCTGGGGAGGGCGCGGGGTTGCTTGGAGAATGATCTCGGCCATCGGATGCTCCTACGTCTGAGATCGCGCCGGAGCGCGGTGGGGTTCGTGGTTGAGGACCGGAGGCTAGTTGGTCGGCCCAATCCCGAGCCACCTGGCAGGATCTCGTCCCATGCGTATCGGACTCGCCCTGCCGGCCATGCTCGACGGTCTCGACCGGCGCGGAGTGCTGGAGTGGGCCCGCCGCATCGAAGCCGATGGGTACTCCACCATTGGCTTCGGCGAGCGGATTTCCTACCGTAACCTGGAGATGTTCTCGGTGCTGAGCGCGGCGGCGGCCGTCACCGAAGCGGTCGATATCGCCGCCTCGGTGGTGGTGCTCCCGATGCATTCGGAGGTCTGGGTGGCCAAGCAGATGGCCACGATCGACGTGCTCTCCGGAGGTCGAGCGGTGCTGGGGGTCGGGGTGGGTGGACGGTCGGAGGACTACGAGGCGCTCGACCGGCCCGTCGCACAGCGCTGGGACCGCCTCGACGCCCAGGTGGCCCGCCTGCGCCGCCTCTGGGCCGGGGAGCCACCGGTGCCCGGGCACGCGCCCCTCGGCCCACCACCACTGCATCGGATTCCGATCATCTCAGCGGGGGTAGGACCGCGTTCCCTGGCCCGCAGCGCTCGCTGGGCCGACGGCATCAACGGATTCGAACTCGACCCCACCCCGGCGGCGCTGGCGGGTGGGGTGGATCGCGTCCGCTCGGCGTGGACGGCGGCCGGGCGAGAGGATCCACCCTTTCTCATGACGAGTTGGTGGTTTGCCCTCGGCGCCCAACCCCTTCCCCAACTACGGGGGTATGCCCGCCACTACCTCGGGGTCTTTGGCCCCGCGCTCGCCGATGCCCTCGCCGAATCCGCCACCGCGGCCGGGCCCGATGCCGTGCGAGCCGGGGTAGAAGCGGCGGCGGCGGCGGGCTACGACGAAATCCAACTCGTGCCCACGGTCACCGATTTGGCCCAACTCGATGAACTCACCGAGGTGCTCTCCGACTACCTCTAACCCGAGGGCCGCCCTCGGCAACCCCGGCGCCGGGAACGGTCAGTTCTGGTTGGCGCCGCCGAAGATCTCCGAGACGGAATTGTCTTCGAATACCGCATCGATGGCCTCGGCCAGGATCTTGGCCACCGACAGCACCTCGATCTTGTCGATCTGCTTTTCCGGACCCAGGGGCAAGGTGTTGGTGACGATCACCTTGCTGATCACAGAGTTCTTGAACCGGTCGATGGCTGGGCCCGAGAGCACTCCATGGGTGGCGAGGGCGTAAATACCGGCGGAACCCCGTTCCCGGAGTTGGTCGGCAGCCGCACAGATAGTGCCGCCGGTGTCGATCATGTCGTCGATGATCACGCAGGTACGGCCCTGGACGTCGCCCACGATCTCCACGGCCTCCACGCGGTTCTTCGCACCCTTCACCCGGCGCTTGTGCACGATGGCGAGATCAGCCTGGAGTTGATTGGTGTACCGCTCCGCCACCTTCACCCGGCCGGCATCAGGCGACACGACGACGAGATCGGCGGGGAGGTTGGTCTTGATGTAGTTAACGAGGACGGGCATGGCGGTGAGGTGGTCCACGGGACCGTCAAAAAAGCCTTGGATCTGCCCGGAGTGCAGGTCCACCGACATCAGCCGGTTGGCCCCCGCCGAGGCAAATAAGTTGGCCACCAATTTGGCGGTAATCGGCTCACGACCCTCGGCTTTGCGATCCTGGCGGGCGTAGCCATAGTTGGGGATCACGGCGGTGATGCGCTTGGCCGAGGCGCGCCGGGCGGCATCGATCATGATCAGTTGCTCCATGATCACATCATTGACGGAGAGGTCCTCGGTGGAGCCGTGCGTCTGGATGATGAACACATCGGCGCCGCGCACGTTTTCCCCGAGCTTCGAGTGGATCTCGCCATTGGAGAACTCCACCAAGTTGGGATGGCCGAGTTCCACGCCCAACTGGGCCGCAATCTCGGTGGCCAAGGGCAAGTTCGACCGGCCCGCCAGTAGGTGCAGCCTTTTCTTGGTGATCAGCTCCATGGGTTCCTTTAGTGCGTGGCGATGTTGGGAGTGTAGAACGCCCCGGTGTGGGTACCTGGCGCAATTTCGGCCCCCGGTTCCAGCACGGCGTAGGGACCGACCACGCAATCAGCGCCGATGGTGCTGTGCCGGGCAACAGTGTGCTCGAGGGTGGTGTGTTCGCCCACCGTGCAGTCCACCAACCGACATCCCGGGCCAATCTCGACACCCCGTCCAATGCTGGTGAGACCTTGGAGGATCGTGCCGGGGAACAACGTGACGTCGGCGGCGAGCACCACGGTGGTGTCGATGTAGGTAGCGGAGGGGTCCACCATGGTGACGCCTTTGGCCAGCCAGGCGGCGTTGATGCGACGGCGGAGTCCGGCTTCGGCATGGGCGAGTTGGGCACGGTCGTTGATGCCATGGGTCTCGTCGGGATCGCCCGCCATGAGCGTGACCACTCGATGGCCCGCGTCGGTGAGTACCTCCACCACATCGGTGAGGTAGTACTCGCCCTGACTGTTGTTGGGGTGCACCAGTCGCAGGGCGGGGGCCAGCAGACTGCGCCGGAAGCAGAAGATCCCCGTGTTGATCTCGCGGATCTCGAGTTGCTCAGCAGTGGCGTCGCGGTGCTCCACGATCCTCGCCACGCGCTCGTCCTTGCCCACCCGCACGATGCGGCCGTACCCGGTGGGATCTTCGAGATGGGCGGTGAGCATCGTGCAGGCCGCCCCGGATGCACGATGCTCGGCCACGAGGGTGTCGATGGTGGCGGGACGCAAGAGGGGGGTGTCGCCGGGCAGCACCAGCACATCTAGATCGTCGTCGAGATCGTCGTCGGGCAGACCGGTGAGACCCACGGACACCGCGTCGCCGGTGCCCAGCTGGCGGGTTTGCTCCACGAATTCGAGCCGGAGGCCGGCACTGTCCTCGGTGAGTTTCTTGGTCACGCGCTCGGCCTCATGGCCCACCACCACCACGGCCCGACCGATCTCGGCGGCGGGGAGGGCATCAAGGACGTAGAGCACCATCGCCCGGCCACAGAGCAGATGCAGCGGCTTCGGACGGGTGGATCGCATGCGCGATCCCTCGCCAGCAGCCAGTACGACAGCGGATAGGTGGCGTTCACTCACCCCTCTGGTCTACCCCGCTCGGGCCACCCGCTCCCGTTCTATCGCTCCCTCGACACAAAAAACGGGGCTTCTAGGGGGCGATTCGTTCCGCATCCACCACGCCAGGCACCACCTGCACATAAAAGCGACCGTCGAAACCATCGGCCCGCCGGGTGTCAATGCTCACTACCGTTCCGTCGGTCAGTTGGAGCGATACCGCATCCGCCGTGCCCGCCGACCGGCCGAACACCACCGTCTGGTCGCCGAAGCTGGCGTCTTGTGGCGTCAGGCTGCAAGCCCCGGCGAGTTGCACGCCGTCGACGTACAGGAACGTGCATGTCTCGCCGTCGATGTCACGCTCGGCGGTTACCCGCCATTGGGTGGCCGCGAGCGTGCCCTCGTCGAGCGTCACGGACTTCTCGGCGTTGGGATCTTCCTGCTGGTTGAGGACCGCCCCGATGACGATGCCCACCACCACCACCACCGGGAGGAGCAGGGCGATCATCAAACAACCAGGGCCCGAGGGCGGCGCGCGCCGGGAGGGGGCGTCGGGATCCATGGCTCGGGGGGGAGGGATCGAACCTCCAACATCCGGCTCCAAAGGCCGGTGTTCTGCCAATTGAACTACCCCCGATCGGTGGCCTCAGGATACGCCCCGGGAACCCCAGCGCACGTTTCGGCCAGGATCACCACCGCCCCGGAGCCCGCCGGCGCTTCGTAGCGGCGGCCCACGGGACGATAGGCCGGCGTTGGCGTCGACCATGGCGTCACCGATAGCGTGCCAGCCTCATGGGTTCATTGATCAAGACGCGCCGTACGCGCATGCGCAAGAAGAAGCACAAGAAGATGCTGAAGCGCACGCGTTTCAAGCGTAGAGCAGCCGGCAAGTAGCCGACTCGCTCCCCCGCACAACCGATCTCGGTGACCGACCGCCCCTCCCCAGGGGCGGTCGGTGCGCGTAGGGTCGGTTGGTGACCCCGCAGCGGTCAGGCCCGGAGCGTATGGGCCACCACGAAACCGTCGCCTTCGTACGCTCCCTCCACAAACCAGGTGCTGCCGCTGCCGGTGAGCACTGGGGTGTGGCCGGTGGCGTCGCCGAGACGATCGCGCCAGTAGGCGAGTTCGGGGGCCACGGCCAGTGCGGCGGGTTCGAGATCGTTGGGGCCTTGCGCTCGCGGCCCCCCGAGGTTGTCCCAGGCCCGGTACACCGTGGCGGTGGCGCAGGACACCGGCGGGGTGAGCAGGGTAAAGGTGATGGGCAGAAACGCTAGGGGTTCCAGACATTCCCCCATGCCCGTCACCCGAGCCCGGCCGCCGAGCAGACAAAACGGCACGTCGGCCCCGAGGGCGGCGGCGAGGGAGCGGTCCGTTTCACCGGCCCAGCGCAGCACCGCGGCGGCATCGGCTGAACCCCCGCCCAGCCCGGCGCCCGAGGGGATGCGCTTGTCCAACCGCACGCGGGCGGTCCGTCCCACCGCCGCCAGGGCTCGTCGCACGAGGTTGTCATCCCCGGCCGACACATCGGCCCCACCCCCGATCAACTCCAGGCCATCGCCCTCGGTGAAGGTCAAGGTGTCGGCGAGGTCGATGGTGACCATCTCGGCCTCAATCAGGTGCATCCCGTCGGGTCGTACCCCCACCACCCGCAGCGACCGGGTCAGTTTTGCAGGAGCGAGCACCCCCTCAGCGTAGAGCCGAGGGCGGGGCGGAGGGTAACGAGCGAGTCAGGGATTCGCCTCGGCGGCCAGGCGGAGCCAGTCGGCAATCACGAGTTCTTCGGCGCGCGCCTCAGGACGTATACCAGCGATGGCGAAGGCCTCCGGCGTCACCATCTCGGCCAGGGAGCGCCGCAACATTTTACGGCGCTGGCCGAAGCCCGCTTCCACGAGGCTGAACACCGCCCGACGTTGGGCATCATCGCCCGCCGGTTCGTGCCGTCGGATCGCCACGAGGGCCGACTCCACCCGCGGCGGGGGGATGAAGACGCCGGGCGACACTTTTCCCACCACCTCGGCGTCGGCCCACCAGGCTCGGCGCACCGACGGGATCCCGTAGGCCTTCGTCCCCGGCGTGGCGGCTAGGCGCTCCCCCACCTCGAGTTGCACCATCACCAGCATGCGGTCGATGGCGGGAACGGTCGCGAGTAGGTCGAGCACTACAGGGGTGGCGATGTTGTACGGCAGGTTTGCCACCAGCGACCACGTTCCCTCGCCCAGTTGGGCCGGCCAGTCCATCTCCATGACGTCGGCTTGCACCACCGTCGCCCCCACCGGCTCCACTACCGAACGCAGGATGGGCACCAGGCGGCGATCGATCTCGATGGCGGTCACCACCGCGCCCGCCTCCGCCAAACCAAGGGTGAGCGACCCGAGTCCGGCCCCGATCTCTACCACCCGGTCGCCGGAGCGCACCCCCGCCAGCCGCACGATCTTGCGGATCACGTTGGCGTCGGCCAGAAAGTTTTGCCCCAGCGCTCGCGAGGGCTCTACCCCACCGGCCGCCAGCAGCGCCCGAATCTCCGTCGGCGAGTGCGTCACACTCCGAGCCTGCCAGAGTCCGGCCCGGCACCGGGGGTTGCCCGGGCGCGGCCCCGACGGTGAGCCACTTACCGGTGGCGCAGGGTCAGAGGAAGCCGAGGGCGCGAGCGCAACTGGGCCACTGGCCCCATCCGCCTCTGGCCTGCAGGATCATGCCGCGCTTGATTTGTTCCTCCCGCGACGCCTCGTGCGGGTAACCCGCACCACCCACATCAGTCCACATGGCCAGCGAGAACTGCAGGCCACCGAAGTAGCCGTTGCCGGAATTGATCGCCCAGTTTCCCCCGGCTTCGCACTGTGCCATCCGATCCCAGTTGGCGGGGTCGTTCGGGTCGGCGAAGCCACCGCTGACTGGAGGTGTCGTGGGGGTCGGCGCGGGGGCAGGGGCCACGGTGGTGGGGGGGGCGGCCACCCGAGCCCGAACCGGAGCGGCAGGAGCTTGGGTAGTGGGCGGGGCGGGGGCCACTGTGGTGGAGGGCGCCACCGTCGTCGTGGTGATGGCAACCGACGGCGCGGGGGCAGGTTCGAGGGTCAGCGCCGCCACGCGCACGTCTTCGGTTTCAGCGGTGGCGGGGAGGTTGTCGATCACCAACAAAGGCAGCGCGGCGACGGTGATCGCGAGGGCCAACGCCAACCGACTGCGCCGCACGCGTGCGGTCGGTTCCCCTTCGCCGGCGACAGGATCCACGTCCGCCTCGCCCACCTGGACCACCGGATCGGTCGCGGCGGAGGGCGGCGGCGGGCGGCGGGGAGAGGGCGCTGACATCAAGTTCGAACATTACGCGCGCCCGTAACACAACCGCAAACTACCAGCTTGTGATTTATTGAACGCCTGGCAATTGGGGTCAATCGGGGGGAAGTCGGTACGTGGCATGGGCCGTTTCCCAGGTGGCGGCCGCAACATCTTCAAGGGCGAGGCCCTTCAGTGCGGCGATGCGAGCCCCCACCGCGGTGACCCACGCCGGCTGATTTCGCTTCCCGCGATGCGGCACCGGAGCGAGGTACGGGGCGTCGGTCTCCACCAAGAGAGCATCAAGGGGACACAAGACCACCGCCTCGTGGAGCGCAACGGCGGAGGGAAAGGTAACGATGCCACTGAAGGACAACACTGCGCCCAGATCAAGGCAGCGCCGGGCCTCCTCGGGGCCGCCGGTGAAGCAGTGGAACACGGTGCGTTCAGGCACCCCCTCGGCCGCCAGGATGGCGAAGGTTTCCGACCACGCCTCCCGCGTGTGGATGACCAAGGTGAGGTCGTGGGTGTGGGCCAGGGCGATCTGGGCGGCGAAGACCTCTGCCTGCTGCGTCCGCGGGGAGTGGTCGTAATGGAAGTCCAGACCGCACTCCCCCACTCCCACCACCTCGGGTTCGCCCAGCAATGCCTCGAGCCCGTCGATCCCGCCACTGGCCTCGTGGGGGTGCACTCCCGCAGTGGCCCACACCACCCCGGGATGGCGCCGAGCGGCGGCGAGGTAGGCGCGCGACTGCTCCACATCACACCCCACGGTGATCAACCGCTCCACGCCGGCGGCGGCGGCCACGGTCACCTGCTCGGCGGCCACCACCGGGTCGAGGTCAAGGTGGCAGTGGTCGTCGATCCAGCGCATCGGGATACCGTACGACGTCAGGTCGCTAGCGAGAGGGCCCCGACGGTGCCGTGGTGCGACTCAGGCGGAGACTGACCAGCCCCGCCAAGATCAATACGCCACCGGCGATAGTGAGGTACAGGGACCCGCTCGGCCCGGTCGTCGCCAGCGAGCGCGTAATCACCACCGCCAGCACGGAGGTGGAGACGGGGGGGCTGTTCGTGATGACGAGCGCCGGAATAAGCGTGACCGACGGCCCGGTGGTGGGTGCAGTGGTGGTGGGTGCCGTGGTGGTGGGTGCCGTGGTGGTGGGTGCCGTGGTGGTGGGTGCAGTGGTAGTACTGGCGGTGGGGGTGGCCCCGCAGGTGCGGTCCACCACGAGGACTGGCCCCGGCGAGTCAGGCGAGTTACGGGAGGCGGCATCGAGCAGCACCCCTGGCCAGGGCGTGTACACATAGGCATCGCGTCCGCCCGGGGTGGCGATGAAATGTTCGGCGGGGTTGAAGGTGGCCCACTGCGCAGTAGTTCGGGCGGTGAGGTCCGTCACCGTCACATCGGTGCCCTCGAGGGTGAAGGCCACATCGAGCGAGACCATCTCGGCGGGAGCGTCCAGGGTAAAATGCCAGGCGGTCCATCCCTCCACCACCGTCGCCGAGGGACATTCCTGCGAAGTCTCCAACGAGGACGCCGCAACCCCTCGTTGACCGGCGACGAGGTAGGAATGGTAGCCAGGCCCGAATACCGCCGGGGCCTGAGCCGAGGTCGGGACCGCCCAAAACCCCAGCGCAGCCAGGAGTAGGCCCACCGCCACTGCCGCTCGAGCGAGGGGTACTCGAGCAGGGACTACCACGGCCACGCACCCACCTCTTTCATTTCACAAGAGCACATATAGAACTCGACGATAGAAACTTGGGGCCAAACCGTCAACCACCAGGCGGGTGGACACCGGCGAAACCCGTGGGGAAGAAGGGTGGCTCAGCCCACCTCTGCCATCCCCCATGGCTCCTCGGGGCCTTGCGGCTCAACCTCGACCGGCGGTGAGGGGAGGACATGATCCACTCGCAGTCCCTCGATGCGGCTCAGTTGGCGTTCGAGTTGGCGACGCCGCGGGCCGGCCACCTCTTCGAGGGCCCGCTGGGCTAGATCGAACCGTTTGGAAACCCCATCAAGGGCATCGGAGAACTTCCCCCATTGTTCGCCGAACCCCACCAGGCACCGAAGGATCTCGTCGGAGGTCCGGGCGAGTCGGGTTTGTTCCACCGCTTGTCGGATCACCGCGAGCACCGCAAACAGACTGACCGGAGAACACAACACCACCTTCTGGCGCAGGGCGATGTCGATCAATTCCGGGTCTTGGTCGTGGATGAACGCCCACACGCTCTCGTTGGGGATGAACAGCAGCACTTCGTCCAAGGTGATGTCGGGATCGATGTAGCCGCGGGTAGACAACTCCTTCACCCGGAGGCGGACATCGCGCAGGAACGCCTTCGCGGTAGCCGCCCGCTCGCCCTCGGTACCGGCCTCCAGATGCCGTAGGTAGTTGTCGATCGGAAACTTCACATCCATGTGGAGCACCCGCTCCCCCGGAAGCAGGAACGTCACATCGGGAATGGTGCCGCCCGCGATCGCCGTCTGCTTCTTGTAGGTAACACCCTCCACCATCCCCGCCAGGCGCAATACGTCATCGGCCATGCGCTCCCCCCATTGGCCACGCGCTTTCGGGCTGGCCAACGCCTCACGCAGATGTCCGGTGGTCTCCGCCAGCCGCGTGGTGGAGGCGGTGGCCGCCTGGAGACCGGCCACTAGTTGGCCGTGCTGCTGGGCCCCTTCCTGCTGCAGGCGCGCCACCACATCGCCGAGACGTTCCAACTGGGCGGTGAGCCCCTCCACGCGCTTCTCGAAGGCCGTGGCCTGCAGATCCAACTGGCGACTGCCGCTTTGCATCGAGTCGCCCAGTTTCTCGCCGGCCATGTGCGCGGCCATGCCCGCCGCCGCGGTGACGGTGTGCTCGCGCTCGTTGCCGAGGGTGGCCGCCAGGGCCGCCGCCTGCTCCTCAAGGGCGGCCGCCAGGCGGGCATCGGCTCGACGGGCACCGGACCGGGCGACCACCAGCCCCGCCAGCATCGCCAGCCCAATCACGCCAAGCGCTCCTGCTAGGACCAGAACCACAGAAAGTTGCATGAGCCCACTATGAGACCAGGGTGTGACAATCCCCGCCGGTCCCCCCCTAGAGGTTGGCCCGAGCGGCCTCCGTGCGGGTGCGTAACCTACCAGGGATGGCCACCTGGATACTGCGCCTCGACGATCACCGCCGTGGCCTGCGGGTGGCCGTCAAGGATCTCATCGACATCGTCGGCACGCCCACCACCGCGGCGTGCGCGGCGGTGGCCGCTACCGCCGCGGTAGCCACCAGGGATGCGGAATGTCTGGCCGGGCTGCGCGCCGCCGGGGTGGTCATCGTCGGAAAAACCAACCTTCATGAACTCGCCTTCGGAGGTACCGGAGTGAACGCCGCCTTCGGCACTCCGGTGAATCCATTCGACCCGGAATGCATCCCCGGCGGCAGTTCCAGCGGGAACGCCGTTGCGCTCGCCAATGGCGAGGTCGACATCGCCATCGGCACTGATACCGGCGGTTCGATCCGCACTCCCTCGGCGTGTTGCGGCACCGCCGGGCTCAAGACCACCTGGGGACGTGTTTCCACCACCGGTGTCTGGCCCCTCGCCCCCTCGCTGGACACCATCGGCCCGATGGCGCGCGAGGTGGGCGGCCTGGTGAAGGGCATGGCCATGCTCGAACCGGGCTTCGCCGCCGGGGTGGCCACGACAGTGATCGGACGAGTTGAGCTCCCCGCAGTAGATCCCGCCATCGATGCGGCCATCGATAACCTGCTGGCCGCCGCCGCCATCACGGTGATCCCCATCAGCCTGCCCGGCTGGGACGCGGCGATCCAGGCCGGATCGGACATCCTGCTCTACGAGGTCTGGCACCATGACGGGCCGCTCTACCAACACCATCGGGCCGGGTTGGGCCCGGACATCCAGGCGCAACTGCGCCAGGCCCGGACCATGACCGAATCTGGCTATCGCGAGGCGCTGGTCCACCGGACGGCGTGGCGCCACGAGTTGGCGGCGGCGTTCCGGCAGGCCCCGGTTCTGGCCTGGCCCACCCTGGCGGTGTTCCCACCCCGCATCGGTGCCCACCCCCCCAATACCCGCCGCACCAACATCGCCGTCAACCTTGCCGGTCACCCCAGTCTCGCCCTTCCCATTCCCACCGCCGGGCGCTTCCCGGCCAGTGTGCAACTCGTTGGCCCCGATGGCAGCGAAGACCGGTTGTGCGGCACCGGCTTGGTGCTTGAAGCCGCCGCCGCCACCCTTCGCCCCCGCTGAGGCCGCGACCCACCTGCGCTGCGGCGCGACGGAGAGGGACCGTGGGCCGCTACCGTCGGAGGGTGACCCACATCCGCATCAGCACGATTCTCGCCGCGTCCCCCGAGGCGGTCTGGGCCGACGTCAGCCAGATCGCCAGCCACGTGGACTGGATGGCCGATGCCACCGCCATTCGTTTCACCTCCCTGACCACCGCCGGGGTGGGCACCACCTTCGAGTGCGACACCAAAATCGGACCGTTCAGACTGACCGACGTGATGGAGATCACCGAGTGGGAGCCGGCTCGGGTGATGGGAGTTCGTCATTCCGGAGTGGTTACCGGCACGGGTCGCTTCACCCTGGAACCGGTGGCGGGGGGCGGCACCCGCTTCGAGTGGGGCGAAACCCTGGCCTACCCGATCTGGCTGGGGGGCCCGGTAGGGGCCTTCCTCGCTGCACCGTTGCTCCGCTGGGTCTGGCGTCGCAACCTGACCCGCTTGGCCGCCCGCTTCTAACCCGCCCCGTTACCCCGCACCGGCGAGGATGATCGAGGCACTACCGGCCACCAACCCAATGGCCGCCACGGCGCCCACGATCAACGTGGGGTCCTTCAACACGCGCGGGCCGAAGTCGGTGAGGACCCAACCGGCGAAGAAACCCACGATCAGCCCACCCACATGTCCCCCCACCGAAATGTTGGGCACCGTGAAAGTAAAGACGAGGTTCAGCAGGATCGTGGCCCCCAACCCCGAATCCATGATGCTGATGCCCCGGGCACGGAACACCGCCACCGCCACGCCCATGAGCCCGAACACCGCTCCTGAGGCCCCCACGGTGAAACTGGCGGGATCAATAATCATCACCCCGAGAGACCCCCCGAGCATCGCCACAAAATAGAGGAGTACGAAGCGACCTCGGCCCACGACCGGCTCCAGCAACTGCCCCAATCGGTAGAGCACGAACATGTTGAACGCCAGATGCAACAAGTTGACGTGTATAAACCCCGACGAGACCAGCCGATACCACACGCCGTCTACGATGAACGCCGAAACCAAGCCACCGTTGCCAATGAACGAATCCTTCGTGGTACCGCCGGAACCAACGCCAAGGAGGAAGACGGCCACGTTGATCCCGATCAGCGTGAAGGTGGCCACCGGCCTCGGCGGCCTCAGGGAGCGGGCGCTGATCACCTTCTGGGCGCCCTGCTTCGTGCATTCGGGGCAGTGGAAGCCCACCGATGCCTGATGCATGCAGTCGGGACAGATCGGCCGATCGCAGCGCTGACAGATCACGCCCGCCCGACGATCCGGGTGGCGGTAACAGGTCTGGATGGCGGTATCCACAAGGGTGAACGCTAGCGGGATGGCCCCGCAACGAGATGTCAGCCCCACGACGGCAGACACATTGCGAGACTGTGTCGGAATCGACGCCGAATCTTCATGCAACCTTTCGGTCCGTTCGGAGTCTCAACCGGCGAGTGGAGAAATCGTCACCGCCCTTAGGAGGTCGGAATGTATAGCTTCGCAATCGTGATCATGTTGGCCCTCGCTACCTTGAAACTGGTGGACTTTGTAGTCGACAACGTGCCGGGCATCGAGCGCTTTCGCTCCCTCGGCACCTTCATAGTGGCCATCGGCTCCGTGTTGATCCTGGACTACTCGCTCTTCGAAGGCTTCGGCATCGAAGTGCGCGACGCGCGCACCGGCCTGTGGATGACCGGGTTCCTCGTGGCGGGCATGACCGTCGCCTGGCGAGCCATGTTCGCCTGGCTCACCCATGAGCGGGCCGCCGGAGACGAGACCCTCGGCGTGCAGTCGCCCATCCGTCGCGTCGCCTAACGCCACTACGGATTGCTCCCACCCGGAGGGCGGATCGCATCAGCGGTCCGCCCTCCGGCGCGTTCAGCACCCGCGGCCAGGAAAGACTTGGTGGCCACCGTTGTCACCTCGGGGCGGGTGATCCGGGATGGTCCAGCATGAACCAGTACCAACCGTGCGGGGCCAGCGTGATGGCGTAGGGCAATGCAGCAATAGGCGGGAAGGCCACCCCGCCCGTGACCTCGACAGGAACCTGACCGGCCCAGTCAGACAGCATCAATTCGCCGAGTTGCGGAAGCCGGCTGAGGTTATGAACGCACAGCACGCTTTGGTGTTCGTCGCGCCGCAGATAGGCCAGGACCGCCGGATTGTCGACGGGCAGCACCTCTAGGGAACCAGTGCCCAACACGGGATACTCGCGGCGCACCTGCAACAGCCGGCGCAGCCAGTGCAGGAACGACGAGGCATCGCGTTGGCTGGCCTGCACGTTTACCGTGGCGAAGCCATAGACCGCATCCTCCACCGCCGGCAGGTAGAGCTTTGTGGCATCAACGGCGGAGAAACCTCCGTTGGGCTCGGACGTCCACTGCATCGGGGTGCGCACCGCGTCTCGGTCCCCCAGCAAGATGTTGTCGCCCATCCCGATCTCATCGCCGTAGTACAGGACCGGACTCCCCGGCATCGACAACAACAGGGCATGGAAGAGGCGGGCGAGGTTTTCGTTGTTGTCGAGCAGGGGGAACAGGCGGCGGGAAATGCCCACATTGCACCGCATCCGCGGGTCGCTGGCGTACTCGGCGTACATGAAGGCCCGTTCGTCATCCGTCACCATCTCGAGGCTGAGTTCGTCGTGGTTACGCAGGAAGATCCCCCACTGACAGCCATCGGGGATCGGCGGGGTAGCGGCCAAGATCTCGGTGATGGGATGGCGGTCCTCTCGCCGCGCCGCCATGAACAGACGCGGCATCAGTGGGAAGTGAAAGCACATATGACATTCATCGCCGTCGATGCCGAAGTAGTCCACCAACTGGTCAGGCCGTTGGTTGGCTTCAGCCAACAACACGCGACCCGGGTATTCCTCGTCTACCACTCGCCGGAGGCGGCGTAGATACGCGTGGGTCTCGGAGAGGTTCTCGCCGTTGGTGCCGTCTCGTTCGAACAGATACGGAACGGCGTCGAGACGGAACCCATCCAGACCCAAATCGAGCCAAAACCGCACCACATCGAGCATGGCGTCGGCCACCTCGGGGTTGTCGTAGTTGAGGTCGGGCTGATGATGGAAGAAACGGTGCCAGAAGTACTGACCCCGCACGGGGTCGTACTCCCAGTTCGATGACTCCGTGTCTACAAAGATGACCGAGGCGTCGCTCCAGCGGTTGTCGTCGTCGTTCCACACATACCAGTCGGCCTTGGGGTTCGTCTTGTCCTGACGACTCTCCTGAAACCAGGGATGCTGGTCGGAGGTGTGGTTGAGCACCATGTCGGCCACGACACGCATCCCGCGCCGGTGTGCTTGTTCGATCAACTCCTGCACATCGTCGATGGTCCCGTAATCGGGGAGCACACGATGGAAATCGGCGATGTCGTAGCCACCGTCGCGCAAGGGCGAGGTGAACAACGGCAGCAGCCAGAGGCAGTCGATGCCGAGCCACTGGAGATAATCGAGCTTTTCGATGAGGCCGCCGAGATCACCGCTGCCGTCGTTGTCGGAATCGAAGAACCCGCGCACGAACACCTCGTAGAACACCGCCTGCTGGTACCAGCGCGAGCCGAGAGGCTCGATCGGGAGGGTCATTGCTGGCCTAGGTGCCGGTGAAGGCAGCGTGCCCGGGGCCGAACTCCAAGAACGCCTGCACCCCGATACGGGCGTCGTGGGTGCTGAACACATCGGCGAAGAGTTGTTGTTCGAGGTCGAGACCACCGTGAAGGGTGATGTCCAGGCCCCGGTCGATAGCCCGTTTGGCGAGCCCTTGGGCCACCACGGCTCCCGCTGCGAGGGCGGCGGCGCGCGCCACGGCCCGCTCGAACACCTCGGCGGGCGGCACCACCTCGTCCACCAAACCCATTGCCAACGCCTCGTCGGCCCGCACCTGGCGCCCGGAAAAGATCAGGTCCTTCGCCCGGGCCGGGCCCACCAATCGGGCGAGGCGTTGCGTACCACCGCCGCCGGGGATAATCCCCAAGAGGATCTCCGGTTGGCCGAGCTTGGCCTTGTCGCTCACGATCCGGAAGTCGCAGGCGAGCGCCAACTCACAACCCCCGCCGAGGGCGAATCCGGAAATGGCGGCAATGGTGGCGCGAGGAATGTCGGCCACCGCGTTGAGAGCCCGCAGGAAACACTGCCCGATCAACTGGGCCTCGGCCCGGGTGATCACCTCCTCGGGCGCTTCCAATGACCGGAACTCGGAGATCTCCGCACCGGCGGCGAAGATGCGGTCGCCTCCGGTGACCACCACCGCGCCGGGCGGATCGTCCCGCAGGGCGGAGGCGGCCTCTTCCAACTGATGGAGTAACTCCATCGACAGGGCGTTCACTTTGGGATTGTCGAGGCGCAAGACGGCGACGCCGTCATCTCGGCGCTCCAGGGTGACAAGGGGCAACGGCGACATGGTCGGGACGTTACTCGGGGAGGAGCAGTTGCCCTGCGGCGGTCCACGGGTCGATCGTTCGATTGACCACGGCTTCGGTGAGTTCATCAAGCGCCACCCCGGCGCGGTCCTGGGCCCGCTCGAGCAACAGCGCCATCAAAATGTGGGTGAGTTCGGCCCCCACTCGCGCGGCGCGGCGCGGCGCCAGGGTGTGGGTTGCGTCGAGGTGGGCGCGGTGGGCACCGATAGCCGCCCATAATTCGGGTACCCCGCCACCGGTGAGCGCAGTGGTAACCACCACCGGCGGTCGCCACCCCCCGTCGTCGGTGAGGTTCAGCATCCGCTCGAGGTCACTACGGGTTTCCTCTACCCCCGGTCGGTCGGCCTTGTTGATCACAAACACATCCGCGATCTCCAACAGGCCCGCCTTGTTGGCCTGCACGGCATCGCCCCAGCCGGGGTTCACCACCACCACGGTGGTATCGGCGGCTTCGGCCACCTCCACCTCCACCTGCCCCACGCCCACCGTCTCGATCACCACCCACGGCCAACCCACAGCATCGAGCACGCGCACCGCTTCGAGGGTGGCCAGGGAAAGACCACCGAGATGCCCGCGCGTGGCCATCGAGCGGATGTACACACTCGGATCGCTGATGTGGTCGGACATGCGCACCCGATCCCCGAGGATGGCCCCGCCCGAAAACGGCGAGGAAGGATCGATGGCCAGCACCGCGATGGACTCCCCCTCCCCCCGCGCCTCCAGCACGAGCCCGTTGGTAAGGGTGGACTTTCCCGCGCCGGGCGCGCCGGTGACCCCCACCGTGTAGGCCTGCCCGGCCAGCGGGTGGGTGAGCCGTCCCACCTCCCGCGCCACGGGACCGCCGCGTTCGGCCAACGACAACAAACGGGCCAACGCAGCACGGTCGCCGGACCGGGCACGTTGGACAAGGTCGGCGGGATCATCGGCCATGAGTGCCCAACGCTACCGAATCGTCAGAGCGACACGGGGGTGCCATCAGCGAGGGTCTCGCCAATGTTGACCACCTCGGTAACGCCTTCCACGCGGTCCTTGAGGATCCGCTCGATGCCCGCCTTGAGGGTGACGGTGGAAGCGGGGCAACTCACGCAGGCCCCGACGAGTTCGACCTGCACGATCCCGGTGGCGGCATCGGCGCTGCGCAGAAAGATGTCGCCGCCGTCGGCCTGAATGGCCGGACGAATAGCTTCGATGGTGGTTTGCACCTTCTCTTCAAACACGGGGACTCCTTCAAGGGCCACAGCCATGATCGCGCCGTGGAGCAGCACCGAACCACTTCATGAGGGTCAACACCTCCAACCCGCTCCCTGTTCCCGCCCCTGTTCCCGCGCCCTGCCTCGTAGGGTCTTGCCCATGTCTTCGCGCCGCGTACCCCCTCGTGCCCGTCGCCGCCTTCTCTCCCGAGCCGTAGTCGGGTCGCTCACCACGGTGGGGGCCGTGGTGGTGATGGCCGCGCCAGCGAGTGCCCACGACGCCGGGGGGGATGCCCTCCCCGAGCCCCTGCTCCTGGGCTATGGCGGCGCGGCCGCCCTGATGATCACCGCATTGGTGTTGTGGGCCTGGTGGCCCTCGGCTCGTCTCGCCCGTTTCCACCCCGCCGAAGCCCGGCCCGCCCCCGATACGCCACTCGCCGGCGGAGTGGCGGGCATCCTCTTGTTGGCCCTGATGCTCGTTATCGCACTGGCCGGCGTCAATACCCAGGCCGGCAACCCCACCCCATGGATGGTGGGGGTTGTGTTCTGGGTGGGCCTGCCGCTGAGTTGTGTGCTCTGCGGGGATGTTTTCCGCTGGGTCAACCCCTTCGCCACCGTGGTCCGACTACTTCCCCTCGGTACCCGCCAGTCTGCCGAACGAACCGCTCCCCCGTGGGTGGCGGCGGTCTTCCTCTTCAGCTTCATCTGGTACTTCCTCGCCTACTACCGCCCGGGGTCACCGCGGGCGCTAGCGATGTTCCTGATCCTCTACTCAGCGGCGGCGTTGGGGACCGGTTGGCGATGGGGGCACCGATGGCTCGCCACCGGCGAGGGTTTCGGCGCGCTGTCGTCCACGGTGGCTCGGCTCTCACCCTGGGGTGCTCGAGGGCCGCTGCCGCCGGGAATCGCACCGCTGATGACCGTGTGGCTCGGGGGCGTTACGTTCGACCTGCTGGCCGAATCGAACCGTTGGGTCGACTTCCTCGGCTCCAGTCGGGGTTGGGGGCGGACCCTGCTCGACACTGCCGGACTGGCCTGGACGACCCTCATGGTGGCGGCGCTCTATCTCCTCGTGGTGTGGGTGGCCGAACGGGGTCAGACCCTCCGACTCGCCGCACCCCTGGGGGTGGCCCTCATCCCCTTGGCCACCGGATGGTTCCTGGCCCACGATCTCTCCCTGCTGTTGGGGGAGGGACAGAACGCCCTCATCCTCGCCTCGGACCCGCTCGGGCGAGGCAACGACCTCTTCGGGACGTTCAACACCACCATCAACTACGCCGTCCTCACCCACAGTTGGCTTCGCTGGAGCGAGTTGGCTCTGGTGGCGGTCGGCAATCTGGCGGCGCTCGTCGTGTTTCACGACACCGCCCTGTCGCTCCTGGCCCGCCCCCGAGCGGTGCGCGCCACGGTGGTCATGGCGGCCGTACTGAGCACTACGCTGGCCGCCGGTGTCGTAGTGGTACTCGGGTGACGGTGTCGGTGGAGCATTTGACGCTCGTGCTCGGCCACCAGGGTGGCTGGGACGAGATCGGGATAGTCCTGGCCCCTGTGGCGCTCTTCGCCGTGCTGCTGGCCATCACCAACCGTCGTGCCAACCGCTTCGAAGCCGAAGCCGAGGCCGAAGCCATCGAACAACCGCCGCCCGACGAACCCACCCCCCGCTAAGTCGCCCTCCCGCCCCCCGCCTCCCGTTGACGCTCCTCCTTCGCACCATCCCGCCGCCGGGCCTCGACCTCGCCCGCCAACCGCGCCACGACGTAGTGGTGGAGATCGCCGACGGCGCGGACCGGTTCGTGGCCATCTCCGGACCGTTCACGACCTACGAACGCACGTTGCACACCGGGGCCGACGCCACGGTGGAAGAACGCATCAACTACCAGGTGGCCCCCCTCGTATGGGGGCCATTCCCGTGGCTCTATCGGCGCGCCCTCGCGGGCCAGGTCACCCCCGGACACCGGCCCTGGTGGTTCCCACCGGAGACCACCAATGCCCGCGCCGCCACCGTGATGGGCAGCCTCACCTTGCTGGCGGTGATGCTCGGCTATCTGGGTTCGGCACTCACCCAAACCATCACCTTCGCCGCCGAGGAGTTCGGAGCCGACCGGCCCGCCCAGGGCGCCACGCTGGCGGCCGTGCGCATCGGGGTACTCGGCGCCCTAGCCCTCGCCGCCCTCGCCGACCGGAGCGGTCGTCGCCGGGTACTGCTGTGGGCGACCACCGCCGCCTGCGGGCTCTCCGCTCTGAGCGCCTTTGCTCCCAATCTCCTGACGCTGGGCATCTTGCAGGCACTGGTGCGGGGCGCCGTCACCGCCTCAGTCATCCTGCTCACCATCGTGGCCGTGGAGGAGATGCCCTCAGGATCGCGGGCCTTCGGGATCAGCCTGTTGTCGGTCACGGGCGCACTGGGGGCGGGTCTGGTGCTCTTCGCCCTCCCCATCGCCGACACCAGCACGGAGGGATGGCGAGTGATCTTCGTGCTCCCCCTGCTGTTCCTCCCGGTGCTCCTGCGTATTGCCCGGGTCCTGCCGGAGAGCCAACGTTTCATGGTTGCTCATGCTCGCGCTCGGATCAAGGGCCATGGCCGCCGCCTTGGGTTGCTGGCCGTCTCAGCGTTCCTGCTCGCCTTGTTCACGGCACCAGCTTCACAGTTGATGAACGAGTTCCTCCGCAACGAACGCGGCTTCAGCGCGGCCCGCATCAGTCTGTTCCTCCTACTCACCAATACCCCCGGGGGGATTGGCATCGTGATGGGCGGTCGACTGGCCGATACCCGCGGCCGGCGACAGGTTGGCGCCATCGGCACCATTGGAGGGGTGGCCTTCACGGTGGCGATGGTCCTAGCCCAAGGTTGGCCAATGTGGGCGCTATCGGTCATGGGATCAATAACCGGGGCGATGGTGGTACCCGCGCTCGGTGTGTACGGACCCGAGCTTTTCCCTACGTCACTGCGGGGCAAAGCTAACGGCATCATCACCATCGTGGGGGTGGGGGGAAGCGTGGTGGGCCTCCTGGCCGCCGGTGTGCTCTCGGCCCGGTGGGACGGCCTGGGCCCAGCCCTTATGGTCCTGGCCATCGGTCCGATGATGATGGCCGCATTGGTGTTGGCGGCCTATCCGGAAACGGCCCATCGCGAACTCGAGGACATCAATCCGGAAGACCGACTGCCGCCGCCGTCCTGATCTCCGGGAGGCGCCCCCCACTGGTAAGGTTCGGCCGTGAACGGCCATGACCGCACCCGTCGAGCCGCCCTGCTCAGCGCGGTTACAGCGGCCCTCCTGCTCCTCGGGGCCTGCGGAGGGCAGCCCCCGAACGTCAACGAATCAAGCGCCACTCCGACCACCACCGCCACCACCGTGGTCGCCGCCCCCCGGTCGGCGGTCACCATCCCCGCCGTGGCCGCCCAGGCCGAGGGCAAGTCGATTCAGATTTTCGACGATGCCACCATCGCCACCCCCACCGAGCGGTTCGCCAACGGCCTGATCACCGTCAAAGAAGCCACCTCGGCAGCGGGCATTCCGCTCGTGTTCCTCGTGAAGGGGGTGGGCCCGGAAAACGGCCGTTATGAGGTGTACCTGCCCCTGCGCCCCAACGGCAGCACCGGGTGGGTGACGGCCGACGATGTCAGGGTGTCGAGCATCAACTACCGCATTGAGATAAGTCTCTCCGCTCATCGCATCCGCGTGTTCGCCGGCGAGGAGATCGTGGTGGATGAACCCGTGGGGGTGGGCCGCGCCGACCGACCCACCCCGGGCGGGATCTACTACGTGAAGGAACTCCTCCGGCCACCGAAGCCGAACGGTCCGTACGGCCCCTACGCCTACGGACTGTCGGGCTATTCCAACGTGCTCACAAGTTTCAACGGGGGCACCGGTGTGCTCGGCATCCACGGCACCAACGAGCCTGAGGCCCTGGGCACCGACGTGTCGAGTGGGTGCATCCGCCTCGACAACAAGGTGATCACCAGAATCGTCGAGGAGATCGGCATCCCCCTCGGCACCCCGGTGGAAATCCTCCCCTGACCCGGTTGGTCGAGACTCACGCGAACCGGGCGGAGCTCCACGGACCTTTGATCCACTGAGCGACAGTGGCCGCAATGAAGCCATCCTCACCCCGCAGATCATGGCCCTTGCCCTCCACCCACACATGGGTAACGGGTCCGGGGATCACGGCGGTGTGATGCTCGAGTTCGGCGGGAGTGCCGAACGGGTCCCTGGTACCGGAGAGAAACAAACACGGCATCGTCAGCGCGGGAAAGTGTTCGACGCGGAGGCGATCCGGTTTACCCGGCGGATGCAACGGGTAGGAGATGAGCACCAAGGCGGCGGCGGGAAGGCCCTCGGCCGCCGCCATCGAGCAGATGCGTCCGCCCATGGATCGACCGCCCAGCACGATGCGCCGCCGGGCCACCCTTGCTTCCTGAGCGAGCCGAGCGGCCTCCTCCACCACACAGGCCAGCAACGCCGGGGCGCGATCGGGAGCCCGACGGCCTTGCCGCCGGTAGAGAAAGTCGCGTCGGTGCACCGGCAGGGGCGCTAGGGCGTGTTCGATCGCCACCAGGCTGGGGTGATCGGCTGCACTTCCTGCCCCAGGGAACAACAGCGCCGCCCCCGCCGGGGCTTTGGGGGGCGTCATGAAGCCAGGAGGATGCGGCGCGCCTCGGTGAGATCGGCGATCCGCTGGGCGGCATCCCCGCGATCGCCCCCATGGTCGGGGTGAGCGCGGCGCACGAGATCGCGAAACTGGTGCTGAAGGGAAGACCGGCTGGGCACCTCGACGAGGTCGAGAATCCCCAGCGCCCATTGGACCGGATCCTGCCCGGTGCCGTGGGACCAGTGGTGGCCTCGCTCCCCGCCCGACAGGTAGCCCACGAAGCGGCCGTCGAGAGCACCCGACCAACGCATACCCATGCGGATACCATCCATCACTCGACCCCGCGGGCCGGGTGCCAACTGGCCCGCCGAGTAGACCGCCGCCAGGATGTGCTGAGCGGCCGCCCCCTTCTCGGCAAACTCGAACTCGATGTCGTTACCGCCACCAATGAGTTGATGGACGCTGCGGGTGAGGCCCACGCGATCCTGCTGGAACCGGTACCGCAGACGGGGTTGCGGGATCCGCATGCCCTCTTGGAGTTGACGGGTCAGGCGATCGAGATCGTCGAAGAGGTCGGGGTCGAGCTGGGGTATGAAGTTGGCCACGATCCCCGCCAGGAGCAGGCCGCCGTAGCCGGGGGCGGGGGCCACGGGAAGGTGCTGCTGCCCGAGGGCGACCCGCCGGGTAGGCGCGATGGGGCGCGAGTGAAACATCTCCAACTCAGCCAGGATCACCCGCTCAATCTATCGGCCGCCGCCCGATGGGCCTCCGGCGAGCGCCACGCTAGATGACGGGACGGAGGTGGTCCCGCAGGGCCCCGGCGAGTGCCGCCACTTCATCTTCGTCGGCCGCGGGAGTTTCCATCACGGCGACCACCGCCTGGGCCTGGGTGACCACGCCCTTCCACCAAGGAGCATCCATACCGTAGGGGGCTCCCTGCACCACGGCCTGGCGCACCGCCACCGGCAGAGCTTTGCGTCCGGCGTGGTCGCTGGGATCATTGGCTAGACGATCGGCAGCCACGAACAGTTCACTCATCACATCGATGCCGCCATCGGCGGGAAGCACCACGGCAAGGGGGTCGATGACCAACGTCACGAGTTCGTCGGTGCGCTCTTCATTCATCACATCCACGAAAAGTTCGTTTTCATCGAGTTGGTACGAGATGCCTTCGGCCTCCAGGAAGTCCATCAGTTGTTTGCAGCTGTCGTCGTCCCACTCGGTGAGGTCGTAGCCGACTGTGCCCGATGCCTCCTGCGCAACGGCATCGTCGAGATCGGCCTCCAGTTGATCCATCACTCGTTCGGTCCACGCATCGTCGGCACTGGCCACCACCAAGGTGGGCCCCTCCCAGCGGTGAGGCACCCCGAGTGTCTCCATCCGTTCCCGGAGAATCTGACGGTCCTGCTCACTCCACTCATCGAGCACGTATTCGGTCTCCGACGGGGGTCCACCACCCATCTCGCCCATCCCCGCGATAGAGACCTCCCCTCGCTCTTCGTCCTCTTCGCCACCACCACGCGCCAACAGTCCCATCTCCATAGCCTCGCGCAAGTGGCCCCGGGGTGGTGCCGCCACGGGCCACCGCTCCCATCTTGTACGATGCGCCATGCTTGAGAAGCAGCGCCCCGACCGGAACCTTGCCCTCGAACTGGTGCGCACCACCGAAGCCGCGGCCCTCGCAGCGAGTCGCTGGATGGGCCGAGGCGACAAGAACGGCGCCGATGGGGCGGCGGTCGATGCCATGCGGGTCGTGCTCGACACCGTCCCGATGGACGGCATCGTGGTGATCGGCGAGGGCGAGAAAGACGAAGCCCCCATGCTCTTCAACGGGGAGCGCCTGGGCGATGGCAGCCCGATGTCCACCGACATCGCCGTGGATCCCATCGATGGAACCACCCTCACTGCACTGGGCCGCGGCGGCGCCATCGCCGTGATCGCCGTATCCGAGCGAGGCACCATGTTCGATCCGGGTCCTTGTATGTACATGGAGAAGATCGCCGTGGGGGCGGATTGTGTGGGCGTGATCGACATCACCCGCACCGCCACTGAAAATCTCATCGCAGTGGCGGCGGCCAAGGGATCGACCGTACGCGACCTCACCGCGGTGATCCTCGACCGCCCTCGTCACGAGGACCTGATCGCCGAGGTGCGCGCCGCCGGTGCCCGGATCCGCCTCATTCCCGATGGCGACGTGGCCGGCGCCATCTCCACGGCGTGGGATGATTCCGGGGCCGACATCCTGCTGGGCATCGGGGGTACCCCCGAGGGCGTGATCACCGCGGCGGCCCTCAAGTGCATGGGTGGTGAGCAACAGGGCCGCCTCTGGCCCCGTAACGACGAGGAGCGAATGGCGGCCATCGCCAAGGGCTACGACCTCGCCAAGGTGCTCACCATCGAGGACCTGGTGGCCGGAGACAACTGCTTCTTCTCGGCCACCGGAATCACCGATGGCGAACTGCTCAAGGGCGTGCACTACGACGGCCGGGGCGCCACCACCCAGTCGCTCGTGATGCGGAGCAAGTCCGGCACCGTCCGCCAAGTCAACGCCCGCCACCGCCTGACCAAACTGAAGAACTACGCCGCCATCGACTTCGAGTAGTCCTCAGGGGCGCTAGCCACCGGTGATGATGGCCTGACGTTGCTCTACGTCATGCTGCGCCGAGGCCCGGGCCTCCAGGCCCGCGAGCGGTAGCCAGGGACCGCCATCCACGCGATATTCCGGCACCAGATGAATCACGGCGACCACCGGGTAAGACCCGTGGCGCTGGTAGCCATGCTGCACCGTGGAGGGGACGGGATAGGTCCGGCCCAGATCCCCGCGCCACTCGTGGCCGTCACCGAAGTTCCACACCACCGAGTTTGAGAACATCCGCACATCGATGGTGACACCGAACGCGGTAATCGCCGGGGCCGTGGCGACACCGGTGAAGCCGTCGATCCAGAACCAGGACCTCAGGCCCACCAGACCGCGAAGAGCCGGGTTCACCCCGATACCGACCTGGGGCACCAGCACGTCCTTCACATACCGCGCCGCTTCCGCGGCAGCCACCGCATCCAAATCCACGATGTCCGACGTAGCCACCCAGATCCCGCGAAGGATGGTGCCGTTGCAGACCAGCAACGCGAACTGGTCATCGGGATTCCGCCGCGCACTCACCGGTAATCCGTAGGGCGCCTCGGACAGCTCCGGTGCGAAGATCACCGTCCACGTGCAGTCCGACAACGGGCCCGAGGAGCCGGAGGGTCCCCCGCCTGATACCGCCCCCACGCGATACGACCCACCACTTTTGATCACCGTCACCCGCACCCCGCCATCAATGGTGCCGGCACCGGCTTCGGAGTTACCGCCGCTCTCCTGCGCTCCCGCTCCCCCGGCCACCACCAGTAGGAGGGCCACCGCTACCACCAGGCACGCCACCCGCGGCCGTGTCATCCGGCGACCCGAGGCGCGCCGGTGGATCTACCCGCCGCCGCCCATCCTCGAGCGACGGCGCGGCCCGCTCGCGATACTGACGCCGCCCGCACGAAGGCCACGATAGAACCAGTCTGGCCTTGGGCGCAACGGTCGCCGCCCCCGTTGCGGGCGGCTAGGGCACCCGCCAGGAGGTGCTCTGACAGTCGGCATTACGGGCCGCACGCACCACCGCCGCCAGCGAGGACGGGTCCGGCCAGGGGTCATCGCGTCGGTCCTCCATCCGACAGCGCACGTCGGTGAGAACAATCCCGTTCGTCACATCGGGCGCCCACCGACCGGAGCGGGCGTTGTTGGTCACATCCGGGGTTGCCACCGTGAAGCCCAGCACACCGGCACTGAGTTGGGCCACCAGCAGGGCCCCGATCCAGCGGCGGGTAAGCAACGGTGAGGACCCCACCCAGAGAGCCAGCGCCGCCACCGCCGGCAGAAGATGGAGGGGCTTGAAGGGAAAACGAAAAAACAGCACTTCGGTCAGTACCCCCATGATCACCGCGAAGCGCACCACCTGCGATGACGGCCACCGCCGCAAACCATCGAGGAGACCTCGGGCGCCGACGATCAGCACCACACCGGCGACCACCCCGAACACCGCCAGGTTCTTCGTGGCCCACCGACCAAGATGGCCCACGAAACCGCTGGTGGCGAGTTGGTTGGTGACAAAGCCCATCGTGCGATCCGCCTCCAGCCACGGAAGCAGGAAACCCATCACCGCCACCACCCCAAACACCACCAGCGTGCAGGCCGTTTCCGCCTTGCGCACCCGATTCGGTGGGCGAGCGGTGTATTGCGCAACGATCCAGGCCACCACCACGAGCAGCGTGGAGACCCGGCATCCGAGGGCCAGGCCCCACAACACTCCCGCCGCCACCGGCCGAGAACGCTGTGAGGCCACCGCGCCCGACAACCCCAACCCGAGTGCCCAGGTGAAGTCCCCCAGGCTGGTGGCGGCGACCCAGAACCACGGGTTGGTAGCCAGCACCAACATGCCCCCGGTCCCCCAGCGGGCGCCGTCGGCCCGCAGGAGGGCCTGGATGCACCACAGGCCCAACAGGGCGAACCCCAAGCTGGCCAGGTTCACGAGGACCGAACCACCGATGCGCTCCAACACCCCCACGCCCGCCTCGTACACCGCCGACCCCGGGCCCCGTGACATCTGGTAGCGGCCGTCCTCCACCAACGAACGACCTGACCGCAGCACATTGGGCACGTCAATGTCGGTACCGAATCCCGCCAGGGTAAAGGGCAGGTAGACGGCACCGCAGATGACCAGCCACGGTCCCGGCCGGTCAAACCACTCGGTGGTGGGACGAGTGAGGCTGGGGGCGTCGCTCATCGTGGCTCCCCCCCGGGACGCAACTGACGCTCCCAGCGCCGGACGACGCTGGAGGCATCCGGCGGCTCCAACCGGCTGAATCCGGCCGCCGTCAGGAGCGCCCCGGCGGCACCATCGGGCGCCGCATTGGCCCCCACCCGGGTGCAATGCCGCCGACGGGCCAGGGCTTGAACGGCGGCCAACATGTGCGCGCCCACCCCCTGGCCCCGATGCTCGCCCGCCACCGTGAGATCGGCCACCTCGAGTACCCCGCGCCCGCTCCAGCCCCAGGCGGCGCCCACCACCTGTTGCTCCCGGTAGGCGGTGATGGCGAAGGGCAGGCCCTCGCTGGCGGATGCGAAGGACAACAGAGCAGCCGCCTCGGGCTCGGGACGCCCCGAGGTGACCAGGGCCAGCGGCAGGCTCCCCCGGCCGATGGTGTCGGGCTCGACACCCAGGGGTGCATCTCCCAGCGAGCGCCACACCCGGCCGGGAAACTCAGCCAACACGTGCACTCGCGCAACGGTCACCGGCGCGGTGAAGTCCGCCAGTGCGCGCTCGGCGGCGTCGAGTCGATCGAGGGGAAGATCGCTGGCCACGGTCACATGCGGGACAAAGGCATGATCAGCCGACCGCTCGAGGGGGCCGCGTCCGCAACCGGTACGCAACCGCTCCAGCCCCTCCATCATGGTGGGGGCGCCGGTCACCTCGAGGTAGGCCACCGGGTTCACCGGAACAAAGGTGGCCACCGGCCCCAACCGCAGCGACAGCGGGGCCACGCTGGCCGCCGCCTGACGCACCGTGGCAAACACGGCCGGAAGATCCTTCTCCGCCACATTGATCGGGGGTACGAGGGTGATGTGGGGCTCGATACGGCTCAGGGCCTGATCACCCAGCGCCCGCCGCAAGCCGTTCACCCAACTCGACGCCGGTTGCGGTATGAGTAGGACAACCCCGAGCCGCTGGCGAGCCACGGCGAAGGATACCGCCCGTCCTAGCGGCCAGCGTTGACCGACGCGGTGGCGGCCTCGATACGCACCCGGGCCCGCCGCAACGCAGCGTCAACTTCGACGTCGTGCTCCGACCGCAAGGAGGTCTCGGCCCGCTCGGCCGCCGCCCGGGCCCGCTCAATGTCGATCATGCTGGCCACTTCGGCCACGTCGGAGAGCACCGTCACCCGATCATGACTGACCTCCACGAACCCTCCGTGGACGGCGATGACCTCTTCGGTGCCATCCTCTCCGTGCACGCGCACGGTGCCGATGTCGAGGGCACCCACGAAGGGAGTGTGGCCCGTCAGAAAGGCAATCTCACCACCGCCGGTGGTGCGCGCACTCACGCGGTCGGCGTCACCGGTCCACAGGATGCGCTCGGGCGACACGACCTCGATGTGCAGGGTCACTTCAGCAGCTCGGCGGCCTTGGCCCGAACGGAGTCGGCACCACCGACGTTGAGGAATGCCTGCTCCGGGAGATCATCGAGGTCACCGTTGACCAACTGCTCGAAGGAATCCACCGTCTCCTCGACGGGAGTGAATACCCCATCGAGACCGGTGAAGTTCTTGGCCACGAACATCGGCTGCGACAGGAAGCGCTGAATCTTGCGGGCCCGGGCCACGGTGATGCGGTCTTCTTCGGAGAGCTCATCGAGCCCCAGGATGGCGATGATGTCTTGCAGCTC
>CAMDIH010000002.1 GCA_945898515.1 Candidatus Neomicrothrix parvicella RN1
ATGAAGTCCGTCGGGGAGGCGAGCACCAGGGGTGTACCGGTGGTGAGCGCCAGGCTGAAGATCCCTACGAGCCCCATGTCGTGGTAGAGCGGGAGCCAGGACACCAGCACATCATCGTGAGGGTCGAGGGAGGTAGCGGCCGCGATGCCGTCGAGATTCGCGCCCACGGTGTGGTGCGGCAGCATCACGCCTTTGGGATCAGACGTGGATCCGCTGGTGAACTGCAAAATAGCGAGGCGCTGCGGATCATCAAGAGGGCGTACGAAGGCTTCCGGGCCCAGGCGGCCAGGCCCGGGTTGCACCGCATCCCAGCCCACCATCGGCGGATCGCCCGCCGTCGCCTCGATGAAGGGCGCCAATTCGGGGTCGACCAGTACGAGCGACACGTCGGCGCTGGCGATTCGGACCCGAGTTTGGACCACAAACTCCTCGATCGAGGAGAGTCGCATCGGCAAGGGCAAGACCACCGCCGTCGCCCCGGCGAGCCAGATGGACTGCAGGGCGGTGACCAGGAGCCGTGACGTGGGGCCGAGCAGCGCCACATGATCGCCCGGCGCCACCCCGAGGCTCTGGAGGTTGGCGGCGAACCCCCGGGCCTCGTGATGCAATTGCGCGTAGGAGACCACGACAGGGTCGCCGCCTACGATGAAGGTGAGGTCGTGGCCGAGGTCTGCGCCGGCCTCGATCCGTTGCGGGAGGGTCAGCACGGGGATCTGACCCGAGGGGCCGCCAATGGGTTACAGGCCGTTGGGGTTCCGACGCGTTGAGGGCGACCGCTACCGTTCGCCTATGCGCGTTGACAACCCTTCCTCAGACGCCCCGGGCCACGACCAGATTCCGGCCCACCGCTACACCGCGGCGTTGGCAGCCGAGATCGAACGAACTTGGCAGGATCGCTGGGAAGCCGAGGGGACGTTCCTGGCCCCCAATCCCTCCGGGGCCCTCCAGGGCTCCTTCGACCGGGTGGCCGACCTCCCGAAACTCTACGTACTGGACATGTTCCCCTACCCCTCGGGCAAAGGGTTGCACGTAGGTCACCCCCTGGGGTTCATCGGCACCGACGTATACGCCCGCTATCAGCGGATGAACGGACACAACGTTATTCATGCCATGGGCTACGACGCCTTCGGGCTACCCGCCGAGCAGTACGCAGTGGAGACCGGCCAACACCCGCGCGACACCACCAACGCCAACATCGCCAACATGGCCCGGCAACTCAGGCGACTTGGCCTGGGGCACGATCCGCGGCGCAGCGTCAACACCACCGACCCCGCCTTTTACAAATGGACGCAGTGGATCTTCCTCCAGGTATTTGGCGCCTGGTACGACCGCGACGCCGATCGGGCTCGGCCCATCAGCGAACTGGAGACCGAACTCGCCAACGGCACCCGCCAGCCTGAGCCCGGAACGAATCCCGGCGACCGGCCCTGGTCTGATCTCACCGACCGTCAACGCCGAGTGGTGGTGGATGCCCATCGGCTGGCGTACCTGCACGAAGCCCCGGTGAACTGGTGCCCGGGGTTGGGCACAGTGCTGGCGAACGAGGAGGTGACCGCTGATGGTCGCTCGGACCGCGGCAACTTCCCTGTTTTTCGCCGACCCCTGAAGCAGTGGATGATGCGAATCACCGCCTATGCCGACCGCCTCGTGGGCGACCTCGACCTGCTCGACTGGAGCGAGTCGATCAAGTTGATGCAACGGAACTGGATCGGTCGGAGCGAAGGGGCCGAGGTGCGCTTCACCGCCGGGAGCTCCGAGATCGCCGTATTCACCACCCGCCCCGACACCCTCTTCGGCGCCACCTACGTGGTCTTGGCACCGGAGCACCCCCTGGTGGACCGCCTCGTTGCCACCACCTGGGCCGAGGGGGTAGACCCGCGCTGGACCGGCGGGGCATCCACCCCCGGTGAGGCAGTGGCGCAGTATCGCGCCCAGACCCTTCGCCGTAGTGATCTCGAACGGCAAACCGTGGACCGGGAGAAGACCGGGGTGTTTATCGGCAGCACCGCTACCAACCCCGTCAATGGGGAGCCCGTCCCCATTTTCGTGGCCGACTATGTGCTGATGGGTTACGGCACCGGGGCCATCATGGCCGTGCCCGCCCACGATCAACGTGACTTCGACTTTGCCGGCGCCTTTGGCCTGCCGATGACCGCCGTGGTTTCCCCACCAGAAGGCTGGCCGGAGCAGCCCGAGAACTGGGACACAGCCTGGGGCGGGGCCGGTGGCGGCATCAACAGCACCAACGCCGACCTATCCCTCGACGGCCTCTCGGTGCCGGCCGCCAAGGCGGCCATCACCACCTGGCTTGAGCAACACGACGCGGGTCGGGGCACGGTGACCTACAAGTTGCGGGATTGGCTGTTCTCCCGCCAGCGCTACTGGGGCGAGCCCTTTCCGATTGTGTATGACGAGCATGACCTGCCCATCGCCGTACCCGATTCTGAACTTCCGGTGCTCCTCCCCGACATCGTGGACTACTCCCCGAAGCAGTTCGAGATCGATGACAACACCTCGGCGCCGGAGCCACCCCTCGGGCGAGCCACCGAGTGGACCTCGGTCACCCTTGACCTCGGCGATGGGCTGAAGTCCTACCGGCGCGAGGTGAACACGATGCCGCAGTGGGCGGGCTCGTGTTGGTACGAACTGCGCTACCTCGATCCCACCAACGACGCCGTGTTCGTAGACCCCGCCATCGAGCGCTACTGGATGGGTCCTCAATCGGAGTCTGATGGCGGAGGAGTGGACCTCTATGTGGGGGGGGTGGAGCACGCGGTGCTGCACTTGCTGTACTCCCGCTTCTGGCACAAGGTCCTCTTCGACCTCGGTCACCTCAGTTCCAAGGAGCCGTACCGCCGCCTGTTCAACCAAGGCATGGTGCAAGCGGCGGCTTACACCGACCACCGGGGGCTCCATGTGGCCGCCAACGAGGTCGACGAGCGCGATGGACGCTTCTTTCACCGTGACCAGGAGGTCCAACGCCACTACGGGAAGATGGGCAAGTCGCTCAAGAACTCGGTGACCCCCGACGAGGTGTGTGCCGATTTCGGTGCCGACACGCTCCGCCTGTACGAGATGTTCACCGGGCCGCTCGACCAGAGCCGTCCCTGGGAGACGAAGGCCATCGTGGGGGTGTTTCGCCTGTTGCAGCGAATCTGGCGGAGCATCCTCGATGAGGACACCGGGATGGTGCGAGTGGCCGACACCCCGGCCGACGAGGAGACGCGGCGAATCCTCCACAAGTCCATTGCTGCCGTGCGCGACGGAATGGAGACGCTGCGGTTCAACACATCCATTGCCCGTATCACCGAACTCAATAACCACCTCACGGCGCGCTTCCCCGACGGCGGCGCCCCGCGCGAGGTCGTGGAGCCGTTGGTGTTGTTGCTCGCCCCGCTCGCGCCCCATACCGCCGAGGAACTCTGGGCTCGGCTCGGCCATCGCCATTCACTGGCTTGGGAACCGTTCCCGGAGGCTGATGCCAGCCTGCTCATTGATGCCACGACAGAGATCCCGGTGCAGGTCAACGGCAAGGTGAAGGCTCGGCTCACGGTGCCGGCCGGAATGTCTTCCACTGACCTCGAAGCAGCCGCCCGCGCCCACGACAAGATCGCCCCTTTGCTGGCCGAAGCGACGCTGCGCAAGGTGATCGTTCTTCCCGACAAACTTGTGAACTTCGTGATTGGATGAGCCAACTCGATGACGTGGGCGAGGCCGACGGATGGCGCTGCTGGCTCTGCGATGAGCCCGTAGACCAGTCGATGTCGGTGAACGACCCGCGCGGGCCGAGCCTCGATACCCGTATGACAAAAGCGAAGTCCAAAGCCAAAGGTGCCCTGCCGCCGCGCCTCGCCCACCGCGGCTGCAACACCGGTAAGGGCGCCACGGTCCGGCCCGTGCCCTGGCCCGAGGACCTATTCCTCGTGGACCCCTCTCCCATCATCGCCAGCGTCGATCGGCTCGAACGCAAGGGCGGTCGTGAGGTGATGGCCCGTTGCGTGGACCGGGCCGACGCCGATGCGGCCGCCGCCTGGCTCCTCGACCGCATCTCCCGGCTTCAACCCAACCTCGCGGTGACCACCGAGATCGAGTTTGGCGGTGGCCAGTTCCTCCTCATTCTGCGCACATGACACGCCGCCAAGCACCGCCATCGCGCCATTGGCAGGGCACCAGGGTCATCCCGTAGGCTTACCGGTTCCCCGGGGCTATAGCTCAGTTGGTAGAGCGCTTCCATGGCATGGAAGAGGTCAGGAGTTCGATTCTCCTTAGCTCCACCCCGGCAAACGAAGGTCAGAGCGGTTTTTTACCCACCGGCCGGTCGGCCGAAAAAGACTGGATGCCTGCTTGGGTGCTTCATCCAGGCGTTGGCCGGTGCCGTCGCTGGACAACCACTAGCAGCGTGCGGGGGCAGCTTTCGTCGTTCATGGGGAGATTTTCGTTCCGCCGGTGCGGCGACGATCTTGTGGGCGTTGTTTCTTGTTTTTCCGTTCCACAGAAAGCCCGGTTTTGTTGGAATGGTGATGACGGCGGGACCGGGGCACAGTGCCCCCGGAGGTCATCGCGGGGGCCAGCGTCCGTTCACGCAGGCACCGTCTGCTCGCACCTGCCACGGCTCCTCAAAGCCCAGGCCCGGCAGGTTGACTTGCACCACCTCGTTGGCTTCGGACTCGGACACCTCTACCCAGTCGGTGCCGAATCGACGCACGGAGATGGTCCAGGTCTCCTGATCCGACCAGAGGTACAACGGGAAATCGAACTTGTTCGGCTGCCGCACGATCGGTTCGGTAAGCCGAGCGCACTTCCGGTCCCGTCGCCCAACGGGCGTGGTGGTGACACCACCGACCTCTACGAGGTACCGGTCTACGGTGGCCGGGGTGCTCGGGAACGGATCGCCACCCCTGCGCAACAGCGTGCGGGCTTCTCCGGCAGTGAGCCACCCAAAGGCGAAGCGCTCCATCCTGAAATCGTCGGGAATGACCTCCGGGCCGAGCCCCAGCGCCACCAGCCCGGACTGTATGCCCACAGTGGCAGCGGACATTTGATCGGCCCGGGCCTGCACCGAATCGTGGATTCGCATAGCTCCGGCGACCCCCAGCAGAAGGATCACGACGGCCGATGCGGTGATCAGCCGTGAGTCGGTCGCGATCGGGAATCGCGTCGGCCACACGATCGGACGACGAGGCACGACCGCTAAGAGAACAAAACCGAGGGCCAGCAGCACGTACCGCACACTGGGGTCCACCTGCACCCCAGGCAACCAAAGGAAATACGACCCGCGTGAGTAGGCCAGCCCGGCAGTCCAGACCGCCAAGGCAACGGTCCAGGCCAGAAAGTTGGACGCAACCGCCAAACCCTGGCGAAGGCGCCACAGGCCGTACCCGACGAAGGCGATCATCAAGATGGCGGTGAGCACCGTATTGCCGAGACCGAGGTGCCCGAACGGTGACACCGCCACGTCCCCGGCGAAGCGCAACGACTCGGAGAAGGGCACCTTCCTCCGCTGGTCATCTCCGCTCGCTAGCTTCCAGACTCCCCACAACGCCACGGGACCCAGCACCACCAGCCATCGCCGCAACGACGCTCGGGTGCAGACGTTGTGGACCACACATGCGGCCGCCACCGCCACCCCGCCGCCGGCGGCACTCAAGGAGAAGGCCAGCGCCCCGGCCAGCACCCAGTCGGCGCGTCGACCGCGGTTCAGGGCCGCCGCACAGATGATTCCTCCGACCAGGACCAAATAGTGGTTGAGCCATGACGGAGACAGGTCCAGGCCGCTGAAGCTCAGCAGCGAGAGTGCCGCGACGGCGGCGAGCGGCGGCGTCAACAGCCGTCGAGTCGTCACGAAATAAGCGACGGGGGCGGCCAGTAGGCACAGCAGAGCCGTGACCCGGAACGGCCCGTAGGAGAAACCGAACACCTCGAAGAGAGCGCGGTACAAGGCAAGAATCGTGACACTCGGGTGATTATTGAACGGCGCCAGCATCCCGCGGAACGACCCGGACTGCCGCAGAAGCGACCAGTCGTCGCCGCTGAAGTACAGGCGGGTGCCAACCCGAACGAGGTAGACGAACTCAACCGCAATGATGGCGGCGAAGACGATCTCGACCGCGTGGGCCGCCGACCAAACACAGAGCCGTCGCGTCCGACCGACCGCCGGAAGCTTCGTCTGCCCCCATTCCTGCTGCATGTGTTCTCTGCGCTGCATGTGTTCTTTCCGCTGCACCGCCGCGTTCAGGCGGCGGGATCGGCCCAATCGAGGCGCGGAACGTCGGCCCAGAGCCGCTCGAGGTCGTAGAAGTCGCGCTGCTCCTGCTGAAACACGTGCACCACAACGTCGCCGTAGTCCATAAGCACCCACGAGCGGTCGTTGAGGCCCTCGATTCGCTTCGGCTTCTGGCCGGCCCCCGCATGGATTTGGAGCTCCACCTCGTCGCAGATCGCCTTTACCTGCCGCTCGTTGGCTCCACTGGCGATCACAAACCAGCCACAGATCCCAAGCACCGCGGCCACCTCGAGAATGACCACATCCCGTCCTTGCTTCGCATCGGCGGCACGCGCCGCACAAATCGCCCACTGGCGGGTCTCGTCGATGGTGGTGGGCTCAGCCAGGGTGTCTCCTCAGGAATCGGAACCGAGCACGACGGTCACATCAAAGGCATCGGTCGGACGGGGATCATCCACCACGATGCCCGCTCCCAGCGAGTCGCGAATGGCTTCGGCGGCCGCTTTCATACCAGGACCGTGGTAGCGAATCTCCGTGACGGTGTAACTGAAGCGGTCGGCGTTGCCGGCAATCACGATCTCGGCGTTGGCGGGCACCACCAAGGGAGCCGAACGCACCACATGATCCGCATCAGTGCTGCCATTGAGGAGTCGCACCCGCGTGCGGGCCCCTTCCACGTCGCCGGTGGGGAAGGGCACGAGGCCGGCGATCATCTCGTCCACCGCCGGCCGATCCGACCGCAGCACCGGAAACCCATAGGCATCGACGGTCTCGACGAGGGGCAGGGTCACCACCCGCACCGGCCCATCGCCCAAGCCACGAGCAAACCGGCCGATGCCCCCATCAACCTCACCGGGCACGACGTCAGGACGATCTGAATCAGCAGCAATGGCGGCCGCCCACGCCTCCCAGAACAACTGCTGCCGGTACATCCGAGCGAGATCGCTTTCTCCCTCGATGCGGGCCGCCAACCACGGCCCCACCTGCTCGGGGCTCAAGGACACCGGCCCGACAGGAAACCCCTCTAGGGCGTCGGGGTTCTCAAGGGTCAGCGGCGCAACGGGCCCTACCAACTCCGCCCATCGGGCATCGTCCACCACCACCGCCTCGGAGATCCCGATGCCCAACAAGCCTTGCACACCAACCCGAACACCCGCCGCCGGGGCCTCCCCGTAGGCGTAGCTCACCGAGAGGGGACGCTCATCGGCTCCGCTGCCTGCGAGAGTGGCTCCGGGCACCAAGATCACCGAGCCCCCCGCGTCACCGTTGTTAAGAGCCACTGCGGCGACCGAATCGAGATTGCCGTTCACCTCATGGAGCACCGCCAGCGTTGGCGTGGGGGTCACAAAGGCCTCGAACCCTGGTGCGGTTGGATCCGTCACGGTAGACACGATCCGACCTGCTTTACTCGTGCGCACGGTTTGTAGGCCCACATAGGTGAGCACCAAAGACGCCCCCACGGCCACCACCATGCACGACGAGAACACCGCCATCCAACGGCGCGACGGTCCCCGTGACGCTCGGCGCGCCGAGCGCACCCCGGTGCCGTGCTCGGGCAGTTCGAGCGCCGCCACCAAATCCGAAAGAGGATCGTCTGAAGGACTCGTCATAGCGGATCCTGATACAGATTGTGGGCGAATATCCACTCCACCACTTCCCGGGTGACGAGGTAGTCGAGTGGCCGCCCATCGCTAACACGAGCCCGAAGGTCGGTACTGGAAACTTGGAGTCCAGGAACCTCCACACTCTCCCACCGGAAACCCTCGAGCGGGGTCACCGCATCGGCCCCGGGACGCTCCACCACCACGATGGTGGCCTGCTCGCGCACCTCATCGAGACGCTCCCAGGTGGGCAGGCCAGCCGCCGCGTCAGCCCCGAGCACCACGAAGAAGTCGTCGCTGGGGCTGTCGGCCCTCAACCTGGCCAGGGTGTCGGCCGTGTACGACAGTCCGCCGGCGTCGATCTCAATGCGGCTGGCCTCCAAGCCCTCCACGTCAGCCACGGCCGCTTCCACCATGCCCAGTCGCTGAGCGGCTGGACTGATGGGCCGAGTGCCGATCTTTTGCCACGGAAGGTCGTTCACCACGAGCAGAACCCGGTCGAGGCGCAGGCGAAAGCGAACATTGACGGCGCACACGAGATGCCCGACATGCGGAGGGTCAAAGGTGCCTCCGAAGATCCCGAGTCGCTCACCCAAACAGCACCGGTTCATACATCGCCATCCCCGCAACCTATTCGCTCCGACGGCCGGCGCCATGGCGGCTCACTGAGTGACCAAGGTCACCGCCTAGTCAGGAATCCTCATCTCACCTCCGGTGTTGTTACGAATACTCCTACGAAGGCAGTGGAAATCATTTGTCTCCGGAAGAGTCCATACGATACGAATCGTTAGGAACGCTATGACAGATTCAGTAGGTCAATACCTCAACGAAATCGGCCTGGTTCCGCTCCTCACGGCCACCGAGGAACGAGAACTCTCCCAGGTCGTGGAGGCTGGTACCGCCGCCCGAGAGGCCATCGCACAGGGCGATGACAGCGTCGAAAACCGGCGCATCGCCCGCAAGGGGGCGGCCGCCAAAGACCGTTTCATCCGGGCCAACCTTCGGCTCGTGGTGTCGGTGGCACGCCGATACCCCCTCCCCCCGGCCATGGAACTCCTAGATCTCGTGCAGGAGGGCAATCTGGGGCTTGAGCACGCCGTGGACAAGTTCGATTGGCGTAAGGGGTTCAAGTTCTCCACCTACGCCACGTTCTGGATCCGCCAGGCCATCGGGCGAGCGCTGGACCAAAAAGCGTCTCTCGTGCGTCTCCCGGGGGATCGATCGGCCGGTCTGCGGGCTGCCCTTCGTCAGGTATCCGGCGACGGCGATGAACTCGACGATGACAACGCTCGCCTCTACCGGCTCACCACCCCCACCAGCCTCGATCGCACCGTGGGCGACGACGACGGTAGCGAACTGATGGATCTCATCGCCGACGAGAAACCTGGTCCCGAAGCGCTCGTGGTGTACGCCGAGGACCAAGCGCTCGTAGGGGACCTCCTCAACGTGCTCGACGATCGGGCCCGCAGCGCCGTAGAGCAGCGCTTTGGCCTGACCGACGGCCGCAAACGCAGTTATCGGGAGGTGGGCGAAGACCTCGGGGTCACCGCCGAAGCCGCCCGTCGGCTCGTGAAGCGTGCCGTCACCCTTGTGCGCGAAGAAGCCCTCGCCCGCAGCACCGCCGCCTGAGCACCGACCCCGCCAAAGAACTGGCTTTGCCTGTCCGGTCCCCACAGGGGAGGCTGGAGGCGTGACCACTACCTGGGCTCCCTCATCGTGGCGTGCCTACCCTGCCGCCCAGCAGCCGCTCTGGCCCGACGACGCCGCCCTAGCCGGTGTCCTCAAGCACCTCGGCACCCTTCCCCCCCTCGTGTTCGCCGGAGAAGCACGATCCCTGACCAGCGCCCTCGCTCAGGTGGCGGATGGCCGAGCCTTCCTCCTGCAGGCTGGCGATTGCGCCGAATCCTTCGATGCCTTCTCCGCCGACGGCATCCGCGATCGCCTCAAGGTCATCCTGCAGATGGCCATCGTCTTGAGTTACTCCTCCGGTGTGCCCATCGTGAAGGTGGGCCGGATCGCCGGCCAGTTCGCCAAACCTCGGTCCTCCGACACCGAGATGATCGACGGGGTCGAGTACCCCTCCTTCCGGGGTCACATCGTCAACGACATCCCCCCCACCGCTGCTGCCCGCCTGCCCGACCCTGCCCGACTCCTCCAGGCGTACCACCAATCGGCTTCCACGCTGAACCTCCTGCGCGCCTTCGTCAAGGGCGGCTTTGCCGACCTCTCGCAGGTACACCAGTGGAACCAGGAGTTCGTGGGCTCCAGCCGCGAGGGCCAACGTTACGAGCAGCTTGCCGACGAGATCGACCGGGCCTTGCGCTTCATGCGCTCCTGCGGGATCGCGTCGGAAACACAACCCTCGCTACACGAAGTGGACTTCTTCACCAGTCACGAGGCCCTGCTGCTCGGCTACGAAGAAGCCCTCACCCGCCAAGACTCCCTCACGGGCCACTGGTATGACTGTTCGGCCCACATGGTCTGGATCGGGGAACGCACCCGTCAACTCGACGGTGCTCACGTGGAGTTCTTCCGGGGGATCCACAACCCCATCGGCTGCAAAATCGGCCCCACCGCCACTGCCGAAGAGGTCCTCGATCTCTGTGAGGCCCTCGACCCCCATCGGATCCCCGGCCGCCTCACGCTCATTACCCGTATGGGCGCCGATCACATCGAAGACGGGCTCCGCCCGCTCCTGGCGGCGGTTCGCGATGCTGGTCGCAGCGTCGTGTGGGCCTGTGATCCCATGCACGGCAACACCTTCACCGCCGCGGGGGGCCGCAAGACCCGCCACCTCGATGCGGTGCTGGCCGAGATCGGTGGCTTCTTCGCGGCCCATCAGGCCGAGGGCACCTGGCCCGGTGGGGTGCACGTCGAACTGACCGGCGACAACGTGACGGAATGCCTCGGCGGTGCCGAAGAAATCGTGGATGCCGACCTCGAGGCCCGGTACGAGACCATCTGTGATCCCCGGCTGAACGGTCGGCAGTCCGTCGACCTGGCCTTTCGGGTGAGCGAGTTGCTGAAACGATAATTTTCGCAGGATCGGGAATGTTGACCGATCAAGTCAGGTTTGGGATGATTGTTGAGCGATCCACTCAAGATTAGACCGCTACACCCAACCCTGAGAGCCACCCATGTTGCAGCGTGAGATCGACCCGGAAGCCCAGGTCGACATCGAGAAGTTTGAGACACAGTTGGCCCGGTACCTCGCCGGGGAGCTCGAAGAAGACGCCTTCCGGGTGTTTCGTCTGAACAACGGAATTTACGGCCAACGCCAGGGCGGCCACCACCAAATGGTTCGGGTCAAGGTTCCTTTCGGGTCGATCACCCCTGAGCAACTCGACATGTTCGCCCATCTCGCCGAGACCTACAGCCGCGGCTGGGGCCACCTCACCACACGCCAGAACATCCAGTTCCACTTCGTCGATCTCGAGCAGGTTCCTGCCCTGATGCGAGACATGGCGTCGGTGGGCCTCACCTCTCGCGAAGCCTGCGGCGACACGGTGCGCAACGTGATGGGTTGCCACCTCGCCGGCGCCTGCCCCCACGAGGCCCTCGACATCAGTCCGTGGGCCGAGGCGGCGCACCAACACTTCCTCCACAACCCGCTCAGCCAGCGTCTTCCCCGCAAGTTCAAGATCAACTTCTCCGGGTGCGAAACCGACTGTGGCCAGGCGATGTTCAACGACGTCGGAGTGATCGCCACCACCCGCACCCTCCCCGATGGCCGCCGCGAAGCCGGCTTCCGGGTGTTCATCGCCGGGGGCCTTGGGGCCAACCCGCACCCGGCGCTCGCCCTCGAAGAGTTCACCGCCCGCGAAGACCTGCTGATCACCCTCGAGTCCGTCCTACGGGTGTTCTCGAATCACGGAAACCGCGACAACAAACTTCGCGCCCGTATGAAGTGGCTGGTGGACACCATGGGTTGGGAAGACCTGCAGGCCCGTGTCCTGAAGGAACGCAAACTCCTCGTCGCATCCTCCTCCTGGCCCGGCGGCCTCCCCGAAAGCGTCCAGCAACACGGCGATGCCCCCGCTGGTCTCGGCCAGGGCGTCACCCCCACCCCCGTCGGACAGGGCACGCCGGTCACCCTCAGTCGCCGCGATCCTTACCAGGCCTGGGACGATGCCAACGTGGTGCGCGGCGTGGCCAAGGGCACGGTTTCGGCGGTGGCCTACGCCCGCCTTGGCGATGTGACCACCGACCAACTGCGGGCTCTCGCTTCCATCCAGCGGGAACTCCGGGCCGACGTGCGCATCACCAATCGGCAGAACCTGGTGTTCCGCGACCTCACGGAGGCCCAACTCCCCCTCTTGCACCAGCGCCTCGCCTCCATTGGCATGGACAAACCCGGGGCCGAGTTGGCCCGGGATGTGGTGGCCTGCCCCGGTGCCGACACCTGCAACCTTGCCGTCACCCAGAGCCGCGGGTTGGCTGACGCCATCGGGGTGGCCCTGGATGCCGCCGGACTCGCCGAGGTGGATGGGATCCGCACGAACATTTCGGGCTGCACCAATAGTTGCGGTCAGCACCACATCTCCGACATCGGCTTCTTCGGGGCCGAACGCCGAGCCCACGGACAGTCGGCGCCGGGTTACCAGTTGCTGCTCGGCGGCTATGTGGGCCAAGAAAAAATTCACTTCGGGCAAAAGGCCTTGCGGCTGCCGGCGAAAAACGCGCCGGAAGCCGTGGTGCGAGTGGTGCAGCGCTTCAACGATGAGCGCAACGCGGGTGAGGTATTCCGCTCCTGGGTCGACCGCGTCGGTGGCGTTACCGCCATCGCCGACGGGCTCCGCGACCTTGATGAGTTCCCCACCCCCGAGGACGGCCCGGAGTACTACGTGGACTATGACGAGACGGGCCCCTACGTCGCCGAGGTGGGCGACTCGGAGTGTGCGACATGAGCACGATGCTCGAGGTGAACCACTTCAGCGATGGGGAGTTGGCCGAACTCAATCGCCGATTCGAGCACCTGCCGGCCGACCAAATTATCCAGTGGGCCGTCGATAGCTTCGCCCCCCACCTGAGCCTGAGCACCTCCATGAACGATGCCGTGCTGATTGATCTGGCCACCAAGGTGCACCCGGGCATTGAGGTCGTGTTCATCGACACCGGCTACCACTTCGCCGAGACACTCGAAACAGTTGAGACGGTGCGCCGGCGCTACGGCCTAAACCTGCGCATCATGACCGTCCCCCACCACGACGAAGAACTCTGGCGGGTGGACCCGGAGAACTGCTGCTCGGCGGTGAAAGTGGGTCAACTCGACCGAGCCCTCGAAGGAAAAGCGGCGTGGATGAGCGGCCTGCGACGAGAAGAAGCACCCACTCGGGGAGAGGCCCCGATCGTCGTGCGCGACCTGCGTGGTCTCGTGAAGGTGAACCCACTTGCGACCTGGACCTCGACGGATGTGGACAACTACATCGCTGAGCACGATGTGCCGGTGAACGCCCTGAAGGCGCAGGGCTACCTGTCCATCGGCTGCCAACCCTGCACCTCAATACCCAGCGACCCCGAGGATCCTCGCTCCGGGCGATGGGCCGGGGCCGGCAAGACGGAGTGCGGCCTGCACGACTGATCGCCGCCGTACCCCGCTCAGGCGAGGTAGTCGACGAACTTCTCGAGTTGCCGAAGGTTGCGGCACTCGAACGTGCCGTCACAATGGTTGGCGTACTCCCCCACGATGGAGTCGCCGGTGTCCCAGTAGGACTTCGGCTCCGGGTTCAGCCAGTAGAGGTGCCGCGCCCTCTTTTCGATCTCCTTCAGCACCCAGGCCTGCGACGCGTGGTAATTGTTCCGGGCATCGCCAAGGATCATCACCGTGGTCTTCGAACTGATTTCCTTGCCGTAGCGCTGCCAGAACACCTCGAAGGCATGGCCGTAGTCGGAGTGGCCGTCCACCCACACCACATCGGCCTCGGTGTTCACGCGATGGACGGCCTCGGCGATGTCGTCGATGCCCTCGAACAGACGGGTCACTTCGTCGAGACCATCGATGAATACGAACGCCCGCACCTTCGAGAACTGCCCCGAAATGGCATAGACGAGATGAAGGGTAAACCGGGCGAACGAAGCCACCGACCCGGAGATGTCGGCGATCACAAAAATCTCAGGCTTCGTCGGTCGCGGATACTTGAACTTCGGCTCGGCCGGTACGCCCCCGTAGGACAGGGAGTGGCGCACCGTATTGCGGAAGTCGAGCGGTCCCTTGCGTCCGTGGCGGCGCTTCCGGGCCAGCCGCACCGCCAACTTGCGGGTGAGGGGGTAGATGGCCTTACGAAGCGACGCCATCTCCTCCCGCGATGCGTGCATGAAATCCACATCCTCGGGCAGGGGCTTGCGCAGCGTACGCGCCATGGCCTCTACGCCCCGATCCGCCACCAGGGCCCGGCGAATCTCGCCTTCAATCTCCTTCTTCAACTGATCGATGCGGCTCTGGTATTCGTCGTGCTCGAGACGCTCCTCAAGGGGACTGAGCGCCTCCGGCGAATCTTGCCGGGCCTGGTTCATCAACTTTTCCAGCACTGCGTCGAGATCCAGGTTCCGCAGCGTGCGGTAGAGGTAGTAGGTGCCGCCCACCGGGCGGCCCGGCTCCATGCCCGCAAAACGTCGCACGGCCTGACGAGCAACCGCTCGCATGAGGGCATCATCGCCCCGCTGAAGTGCCTTGTAGAGCATCTCGGCGATCTCCTCGGGGGTCAGGCTCTCGCCCCCTCCCGAGCCGTTACGCGGCCCATCACCCTGCATCTCCTCTTGCTGTTCCAGCTCCTCGAGAAGTTGGGCCAACGCGTCGTCGCCCCCGTCGCCCATGCGGAACTGCGATCCCCGCAGCGAAAAATACACCTCGAACACGGTCTCAAAGGCCCGCCAGTGGGTGTTGTTCTTCACCAGCGTGGCTGCCAAGGCGTACTTGAACGCCTCCCGATCCTCCAGCGGGATGTGTTTCACCGCTTCCATGGCATCGAGGTTCTCGGTGAGGCTCACCGGCAATCCCGCTTGGCGGAGCTCTTGGATGAAGCCAGCCAACAACTCCGTCATCGCCTCGCCGGCGGCCCGCTCAGGGTGGAGGTCGGTCACGAACGCTCCTACTTGCCTGCGCTGGCCTTTTGAATGGTGCCGTGCTCTTGGTCGAGCTCGCGCACCGCTTTGGTGATGTCGCTTTGATACTTGAGGAGAATGTTGATCGTAGCCTTGGCTGTCTCGGCATCCACATGCTCGATTCCGAGGAGCAGCAGCGTGCGCGCCCAGTCGATCGTCTCGGAAACCGACGGGGCCTTCTTCAACTCCAACTGCCGGATCGACCGCACGATGCGAGCCACCTGATCGGCGAGGGAGTCGGTAATATCGGGAACCTTGGTGAGGACGATCTCCTTTTCCCGTTCCAGATCCGGGTAGTCCACGTGGAGGAACAAGCAGCGACGCTTGAGGGCCTCGGAAAGTTCGCGGGTGTTGTTCGAGGTAAGGAAGACCAGCGGAATCTGCTTGGCCACGATGGTTCCCAGTTCGGGGATCGACACCTGGTAGTCCGAGAGAATCTCCAACAGCAGGGCCTCGGTCTCCACCTCGACGCGGTCAACTTCGTCGATCAACAAGACCACCGGATCGTCGGCGGTGATGGCCTCCAGAAGGGGACGGGTGAGCAGGAATTCATCGGAGAAAATGTCGTCTTCGATCTGCTCCCAGGCGTTTCCCTCGCCCCGCTCGGCCTGGATCCGCAGCAACTGCTTCTTGTAATTCCACTCGAACAGTGCCTTGGACTCGTCGAGCCCCTCGTAGCACTGCAGGCGGATCAAGCGCGCCCCAGACATCTCCGCCACGGACTTCGCCAACTGGGTCTTGCCGGTTCCTGCGGGGCCTTCCACCAGGATCGGTTTCCCTAGCCGATCGGCTAGGTACACGATGCCGGCGATCCCCTCATCCGACAGGTAATCCACATTGCGGAGGCCTTCACGAACCTCGGCGACGGACTCGAAACGGTACGTCTGATCAGGCATAGGAGCAGCCTACGGTCTCACTTGACCGGTCGGTCAATCTCATGATTCTGACGCTTAGGAGCGGGTCTGGCCCTGACCGTGGATCACGAACTTTAGGGTGGTCAATTCGCGTAAGCCCATGGGCCCGCGGGCGTGAAGCTTCTGGGTGGAGATGCCGATCTCGGCGCCGAAGCCCAGTTCCTCCCCATCGACAAACCGGGTGGAAGCATTGACCAGCACGGCGGCAGCATCCACCTCAAGACAGAAGCGTTCTGCCGCTCGCAGATCAGTGGTGACGATGGCCTCGCTGTGGCCTGTGCTGTATCGGGTGATATGGGTAATGGCGGCGTCAAGGGTATCCACTACCCGGATGGCCAACTTCATATCCAAGAACTCGGTGGCGTAGTCGTTCTCGGTGGCCAGGCTCGTCACCCGCTCCCCGAGGATCTCGCCGGTGGCGGCATCCCCCACGAACTCCACCCCCTCGAGACGAGGGGCTAGGTCGGTAAGGAAGGTGGCCGCCACGTTGCGATGCACGAGCAAGGTCTCGGCCGCGTTGCACACCGAAGGCCGCTGCGTTTTGGCGTTCTCCACAATGGCCGCGGCCATGGCCAGGTCGGCTGAGGCATCGACGTACACATGACAGTTGCCATCTCCATCGATCACGTAGGGAACGGTGGCGTTATCGAGCACCGTACGAATGAGAGACGGGCCCCCCCGAGGGATGAGCACATCGATGATGCCGCGTAGGCGCATGAACTCCACGGCGGCCTCTCGCGCCGTGTCCTCCACCAGCACGAGAGAGTCGTGCGGAAGCCCGGCCTTGGCCAGGCCCTCGCGCAGGGCCGAGGCGATAGCGATGTTGGAGCGGATCGCGCCGGAGGACCCCCGTAGGAACGCCGCATTGCCCGACTTCAAGCAGAGACCAAATGCATCGCTGGTCACGTTGGGCCGATTTTCGTAGATGATGGCCACGACGCCCAAGGGGACCCGCACCCGCTGCACCTTCAGTCCGTTGGGACGGATCCAGCCGTCGGCCACCTCGCCCACCGGATCCGCCAGACCCGCCACCGACCGAAGACCGTTCGCCATGGACTGCAGCCGGGCATCGTTGAGACGAAGTCGATCGACCACCAACGCGCCTTGCCCAGCGGCCTCCGCCGCCGCTACATCCTCGGCGTTGGCGCCCAAAATCTCAGCATGCCGGTGGAGGAGGACGTCGGCCGCCGCCTGAAGGGCGGCGTCCTTTGTCGCCGTGGACGCGGTAGCCAGAACCCGGCTCGCCGCCTTGGCCCGTGCTCCGAGTTCGGCAATGGGATCGTTAGCCACCGTCGGAGTGTAGAAGGACAGAACGCCCGATGCCCTACTGAATCTGGCAGGCTTCACCTATGGCGCATTCGGCACGGGCGGCGACGGCCGAAGACCTCGGCGACATCGCCGAGGCGCTCGCCTTGGCGTTCCTCGACGACCCCCTCCTGTCCTGGCTTTTTGGCCAAGACCCAACCCGCGCCATCCGCTACACCCGGCGCTATTTTCGCAGCGAAAGCGCACGCCATCTCAAGCATCGGCATGTGTACACGACACACGTTCTCTCGGGAGCCGCCTGCTGGGACCCACCCGGGCACTGGCGCACCAAGACCACCGACATTGTCAAGATCGCCCCCCTCATCCTCCGCGGCACCGGTTGGCGAATGACCCACGCGCTCGGCGGCCTGGCCCGGGCCGAGCGGATCCACGCCACCTTCCCCGAGCACTATTACCTCGCCATCTTGGGGGTCCGTCCCGACCATCAACGCCAAGGGGCCGGAACCGCCATGCTGGCCCCGATCCTCCAGCGCTGCGATCGAGAGGGCCTCGGCGCGTACCTGGAGAGTTCGAAGGAATCCAACATCTCCTTCTATGGCCAGCATGGGTTCCAATTGAAGGGCGAAGTGGACTTTCCCCACGGCCCGAAGATTTGGCCGATGTGGCGCGAACCGCGGCCCCACAATGACTGAATCACTCGTAGGGCCTTCACGCGAGTTCATCGAGACAACCGCCGCCACCCTGCAGTTGCTCAGCGGTGGCGTCGCCGGAGTGGGGTCGGGCACGTGGCGGCAGGATGCGGCCCTGGAGGCGTTCAATCTCGCCTGTGGCCTCGTGGCGATCGATCACCGCATTAGCGACGACGAACTATGGGCCATCATGGGCGCCTTCGGTCCGTTCCTGCAGACTCGCCTCGCCGGCACTACCCCCGCCGACCTGCGCGACTCAGGCCTGGTGGAGGCCCAACGCCTGTTCATCGCCGCGCCGTCGAACATGTTCGAGCTGTTCGTGGCGGCCGATGCCGCCGGGGCGAGCAACCACGCCCGGTCCTACTACTCCGCCGCGGTGGAAATCGCCTTCGCCATAGCCGCTATCGACCGGCACACTTCCGAAACTGAACTGACCGCCATCGAGCAATTCCGGGGGATGCTCCTGCGGGCGATCGAGACCATGGAACGCGATCGCAGGATGGGGACCAAGGCCGCGCTAAGCGACCCCCGGGCCGAGACCCCCGCCCTCGTCCACCCACTCCCCGCCACCCCTGTCGCTCCCCGGCCCCTCGATGACCTCCTGAGCGAACTCGACGATCTCATCGGCCTCGACGCGGTGAAGCACGAGGTGAAACTCGTCACCAATCTGCTGCGGGTGCAGAACATCCGGCGCGAACGCGGCCTTCCGGTATCGGACCAGAGCCGCCACCTCATTTTCACGGGTAACCCCGGCACTGGGAAAACCACCGTGGCCCGGTTACTGGCGCAGATTTACCACAGCCTCGGTGTGGTGGATCGCGGTCAGCTCGTGGAAACCGACCGCGCCGGCCTGGTAGCGGGCTACGTCGGGCAGACGGCCCCACTGGTGGTGGCCCGATTTGATGAGGCCGACCAGGGTCTCCTGCTGATCGACGAGGCCTATTCACTGGTGCGGGGCGGGGAACGTGACTTTGGGCGAGAAGCGATCGACACCATCGTGAAATTGATCGAAGACCGCCGGGATCGTCTCGTCGTGGTGATGGCTGGCTATCCCGACGAGATGGAAGCCCTGATCGAATCCAACCCCGGCCTGCGGTCGCGCTTCCCGAAGTCGATCCATTTCCCGGACTACACCACCGACGAACTCCTGCGGATTGTCAGCCAACTGGGCGGGGCGGCTGGCTACCAACTCAATGCGGGGGCCACCGCCGCGGCCCGCCGGTGGTTCGATGCCATCGAGCGCGAGCAGGGATTCGGTAACGGACGCACCGCCCGCAACCTGTTCGAATATGCCGTCTCCGCCCAGGCCACCCGCCTCGCCCCCGTCGAACATCCCACCGATGCCCAACTCACCACCGTGCTGGCCGAAGACATCCCCCGGCCCGGCACTGGCCCGCTGACCGCCGGAAGGCCCCCCGCTAGTAGTCTTTCCCCGTGATACAGCGGCTGCTGGCGGGACTTGGGGCGGTGGTGATGATCGGCGGGTCACTTATGATGCGCGAAACCCTCGATAGCCGTGACGGCGGGTCCCCGGCCGACGATCGCGTCGTGATCGTCTGCGCCAGTGATCTGGAGACCTACTGCGATGCCTTCGGCAACGAGGTGGAGATTCGTTTGGCCACTGCCGCCGATACCGCCGAGGCAATCCGCACCGGGTCGTTGCCGAGCGACATCGACGGCTGGATTACCTCGAGTGCGTGGCTGGAGGTGCTCGGTGACACCCCCGCTCTGGGCCGGTCAGAGCCGCTGGCCACGTCCCCCATCGTGGTGGCCGGCCTGGCCGACCGGGCTGATGCCCTCTCCACGCTGTGTGATGGAACACCGATCTGGGGCTGTCTGACCGAATCGGCGGGCCTGTCGGGAACCGAGTTGAACGTGCCGCTCCCCGGGGTACTCAAGGTGGGGGTGCCCAGCGCCAACTCGGCCCTCGGCCTCCCGGTACTCGCCTCCGTGGCGGCCGGTTCCCTCGGCGGCGTCGACTTCGCCTCCAACGACTTCGACGCGCCATTCCGTGCCAACCTGGCCGCCTTGGTCGGCTCAGGGGCGGGCAACGACCGCCGTCCGGTCATCACCATGGTGACCCAGCGGGGCCGGTACGCCGCCGCTGGCACACCACAGGCCGTCATCACTGAATTGCCGCCTGCGGAAGTAGTGGTCTTCGCCACCACTCCGGCAGTGGCTGCCACCGTGGTGCTGGTGGCCTTCCCCGATGGCGACGATCTTCCTTCCACGAAATCCGTCCGTGAGGCACTGTTCGCCGCCGGATGGGCCCCGGCGGCCGGGCCTGCCGTGGAACCAACGCTCGGGCGTGGTGTGATGTCTGCGCTGCACAACCTCTGGCTGGAGGCCATCCGATGAACCGTTCCCGTGTCGTGCTACTCACCTTGACACTGACCTTGGTGGCGAGCGCCTGCTCGACATCAAAGGAACCGAGCGCCAACGGCCTGGAGGACCCCGGTAACTGCACCGTCATTGACCTGGCCGTGTCGCCGGAGAAACGCGACTTGCTCACCGAACTGGCCCAGGACTTCAACGCGAGCGACCAGGCGCTCGACGGTGATCGCTGTTTCTTTGCCCGCGTGCAGGCCAAGTCATCCGGGGCGGCCGCGCAATTGTTGTCCAGCGAGTGGGACGAAGCCGCTGAGGGTCCCCGTCCGGTTATCTGGTCTCCTTCGGCCTCCACCTGGGGTGCGATTGTGAACCAACGCCTCGAGGCGCAGGCCGAGCCTCCCCTCACCGGCGAGTTCACCTCGTTCCAACTCACGCCGCTGGTCATCGCCATGCCCAAGCCCATGGCGGAGGCGCTCGGCTGGCCCAAAGAGCCGCTGGGCTTTGCCGACATCCTGGCGCTTTCCCAGGACCCCGCTGGCTGGGCCGCCTACGGCCACCCCGAGTGGGGCCCGTTTCGCTTAGGCAAGACCAACCCCAACTTCTCTACCAGTGGCCTCTCGGCACTTCTGGCCCAGGCCTACGCCGCCAATGGGAAGACCGCCGGCTTGTCGATCGAAGACCTCCAGAAGCCCAGCACCTCCGTCTTCGCCAGCACCATCGAGTCGTCGGTGGTGCATTACGGCGACACCACCCTCACGTTCTTGAACAACTGGTACCGAGCGGACCAGCGTGGCAACCCCTACGGCTACGTGTCGGCGGTGGCGGTCGAGGAAAAGTCGGTGATCGACTACAACCGGGGCAACCCCGACGGCGTGCTGCAAGACGGCGAGCAGGCCCGGCCTCCTCGCGTGCCGCTGGTGGCGATCTACCCCGAGGAAGGCACGGTGTATTCCGACAATCCCCTCTACGTACTCGATGCCTCCTGGGTCGATAGTGCGCAGAAAAAGGGGGCCGACCGCTTCGTGGACTTCCTGGACCGCACCGACAACCAGAAGAAGGTCCTCGAGTTTGGTTTCCGCCCGGGAAACCCGAAGGTGGAAGTGTCTAGCCCCATCGACGCTCGCAACGGGTTAGACCCGAATCAGCCCCAAACGCTGCTCGAGATCCCCGAGCCAGAGGTTCTGGTGCAACTCCTCGCCGACTGGCAGGACCAACGCAAACCGGCCCGAGTGCTCCTTCTCGTCGATGTCTCCGGCTCCATGGGAGAGGTAGCCGACCCCGAAACCGGAGCCACGAAACTCGATCTGGCCAAGAGCGCGGCGATCACCGCCCTCGATGAGTTCAATGACGACGACGAAGTGGGCCTCTGGGTGTTCACGACCGGCCTGTCAGGGGTCGACGGGCAACCCCCCGATCACCTCGAACTAGTACCCCCCGGTCGGGTGGGCGACGTGGGTGAGAAACTCAAAACCAAGTTGCGTAGCCTCGTCCCGCTCGAAGCTACGCCCCTCTACGCCGCCACCCAAACGGCCTACGAGAACCAGGTGGCGTCGTACGATCCAACTCGGATCAATGCCGTGGTACTGCTGTCTGATGGCATCAACGACGACGGCGACCCCGATGATGACCGCAAGCAGTTGCAGTCGCTCCTCGCCGCCCTGAGTGAGGGATCAGAGGGACAGGCGAGCCAAAAGGTTCGCGTCTTCACGATCGCCTACGGCGCCGGCGCTGATCTCTCCACCCTTCGTAGCATCGCCGAGACCAGCCAGGCCGCTCTCTACGACTCCAGCGACCCCCGCAGTATCAACAAAGTCTTTGTGGCGGTGGTATCCAACTTCTAGGCCCACCCCAGTTCACCCCGCCGCCTGTCGTAGCCTGCGGGGATGGCTGGGCTGTCGCTGCGGGATCGTTTCTTCACTCCCCCGGTAGCCCGGGCCGTCACCTCGCCCTCGGGAATCCTGTTGCTCGGAGCGGGCGTCAGCCTGGGGATCCTGGTCGGTGGCGGTGTGATCGGCGCGGTCGTCCTCGGCGCCTTGGCCTGGGGCGGTCGGGTGGCGGTCGCCATTCCGCGGCCCAACGCCAGGGAGCAGATCGACCCCTTCGCTCTCGCAGACCCCTGGCGGAGGTACGTGGCCGACGCCCTCGGGGCCAAGGCCCGCTTTCACACCGCGGTCAATAGTGCCCGGACCGGTCCGCTCCAGGACCGCCTGCGCGAGATTGAAGACCGCGTCGACACCGGGGTACGCGAGGTGTGGGCTATCGCCCGCCGTGGCCACGAACTCGTGGATGCCCTGCACCGCGTCGATCCCGCGTCGATCCGTGCCGAAGTGGCCCTCTGTACGGACAAGGCCCTGGCGTCAGGCTCGGGCACCGATCAGCGCACCCTCGAGTCCCTGCGGGCCCAGTTGGCGATCGGTGAGCGTCTCGAAGCGGTCATCGACGACACCGACAGCCAACTCCGTCTGCTCAATGCCCGGCTCGATGAGGCCGCCGTGCGCACGATCGAACTTTCCGTCCAGGCCGAGGACGTCGCCGACCTCGGCGGTCTTCGGCACGACGTCGATCAGGTGGTGGAGGAGATGGAAGCCCTCCGCCAAGCCATCGACGAGACCGGCGGCGAGCCCACCCCCTCTACCGCCACATGAGTGACATCGCCGGGGAGTTGAACGGACCGCTCGACAACGTAGAGGCGCCTACCGGTAGCGGATCCATCCCCCACGACGGACGACGCGGCTCCTTCCTGGTGGGCGCGGGCATCCTGCTGTCACGCATGGCGGGTCTGGTGCGGGAGATGACCATCGCCGGATTTCTCGGCGTCGGCGGCACCGCCGATGTGTTCAAGGCGGCCCTGCGGATCCCAAACCTTCTTCAGAATCTTCTCGGTGAGGGCGTGCTGTCGGCCTCGTTCATCCCCGTGTACTCGCGACTCTTGGAGAAAGACGAACGGGAAGCCAATCAACTAGCGGGAACGATTCTTGGGCTCCTGTTGATCGTGATGACCGCGGTGGTGTCGATCGGGGTGATCTTTGCCGGCACGCTGGCCCGGGTGATCACCCCCGGCTTCTCCGGCCAACGCCTGGAGTTGGCCACCACGTTGCTGCGGATCATGTTTCCGGCCATCGCCTTCCTGGTGCTGTCGGCGTTTTGCACCGGCGTCCTCAACAGCCACCGGCGGTTCTTTCTCTCGTACGCCTCACCGGTGATGTGGAATGCCACCCAGATTGCCTTCCTGGTCACCGCTGGCATCATGGGTGCCACCAACGTGGGCCTCGCCCACGCGCTGGCGTGGGGTGTACTCGTTGGCTCCGTACTGGAAGTAGCCATTCAGGTGCCCGCCGTACGTCGCCTCACCGCGGGGGCCCGACTCTCAGCGGATTATCGCTCGCCCAATGCGCGTGACGTACTCAAGCGTTTCGCACCCGTGGCCCTCGGGCGGGGGGTCATTCAGATCCTCCTCTACGTCGAACTGTTCCTGGCCAGTTTGCTGGCCGCCGGTGGCATCTCGGCGCTCACCTACGGACAGGTGCTCTACCTCTTACCCATCAGCCTGTTCGGCATGGCCGTGGCCGCCGCCGAGCTCCCCGAACTGGCTCGCCTGGGCCAGTCAGGGCATGCCGCCATCAAGCAACGACTCCACTTGGGTATCGAACGCATCGTGTTCTACGTGGCCTTCACCGCCGCCATGTACATCTTCGCCGGCGACATCATCGTGGCGGCACTGCTGCAACGAGGCCGCTTCAGTGCTTCCGACACCATGCTGGTGTGGTTCGTGGTGGCCACCTTTGCTCTCGGTCTGCTCGGCACGACGCAATCCCGACTCCTACAGAACGCTCTCTATGCCCTGAACCAACCCACGACAGTGGCGCGTATCGCCGTGGCCCGGGTGGCCCTCGCTGCGGGCCTCGGGGCGCTATTCATGTTCCCCCTGGATCGCTTCGTCATCGTGAACTCCCAGATCAAACAAATTGCCCCCATCGCCTTTCGCCCCCTTCCGGACTACCTGCGCAACCTCCCCGACGGGCCTCCCCATCTGGGGATCGTGGGCTTGGCCCTCGGTGCCGCGCTGTCGTCCTGGATCGAATACCGCCTGTTGAAGGCGGCTCTCGAGCGCCACATCGGTACCCTCCCCACCTTCAGTCGCGGTGCTCGCTGGTCTCTGGTGGCGGCCCTAGTGGCGGGCGTAGCGAGCATGGGTCTGCGGATCGCCGCCACCGGCCTCCCCCCGCTGGTTACGGCGGTGCTGGTGGGAGTGCCTACCGTGCTCATCTACCTCGCCATCACCGGGGTGGCGGCCGTGCCTGAATCTATGGCGTTGCTTCGCCGCTTGGACCGATTCCTGCCTGCTCGCGACTCCTCGAGGCGATAGGGTCCGCCCTATGGTCAAATCTCTGAAGCGGTGGTGGAAGTATTTCGTTGCCAAAATCAACTCGTCCTTCAATGCCAAAGCCGACCCCAAGATCCAACTGGAACAGGCCATCACCGAGGCGCAGGAGCAACACCGTCGCCTGCGGGAGCAGGCGGCGAACGTCATCGCTAACCAAAAGCAGACCGAAATGCGCCTGGAGCGGGCGCTCGAGGACCTGGAAAAGGTCAACGGGAACACCAAACAGGCTGTGCTCATGGCCGACGAGGCCACCAAGAAAGGCGAGACCGCCAAGGTCGCCGAGTACACCTCCGCCGCCGAGTCCTTCGCCACTCGTCTCATTGTGATCGAGGGTGAGGTGGAAGGCCTGAAGCAACTCGTCTTGCAGTCCGCCCAAGCCTCTGATCAGGCCAAGGCGGCTGTGCAGCAAAATGCCACGCTGCTCCAACGGAAGTTGTCGGAACGCCAGAAACTCCTCTCGCAACTCGACCAGGCCAAGATGCAGGAGCAGGTCAACGTCGCGATGGCGTCGCTGCAGGAGACCGTCGGCCAAGATGTGCCCACCTTGGCCGAGGTTCGCGAGAAGATCGAAGCCCGCTACGCCAAGGCTCGAGGGATGGCCGAGCTCACCGGGTCGTCCGTTGAGTCGCGGATGCTGGAAGTGGAGCAAGCCGCCGCTAACAGCGAAGCCCAGACACGGCTGGCCCAGATTCGTGCACAACTCGGTCTTGAGCCGGGCCTCGAAACGGCCACCGAGCCTGCGGCCGAGCCCGGCGAGGCCGGCACCAACTGAACGACGAGATCGGCGTGGGACCTCACCCCACGCCCTGGCCCAACGATCCCCGCCTCGATGCCCGGTTATTGGCCGACGGCGACCGCCGCAACGTGGTGGATCGGTACCGCTACTGGACCGTGGAGGCCATCGTGGCCGACCTCGATCGTCGTCGCCATTCGTTCCACATTGCGATCGAAAACTGGACCCACGACCTCAATATCGGCACGGTAGTTCGCAACGCCAATGCCTTCGGGGCGGCCGCCGTGCACATCGTGGGACGCCGCCGCTGGAACCGGCGTGGGGCGATGGTGACGGATCGCTACCAACACCTGTTGCACCATCCCACCATTGATGATCTGGTGATCTGGGCCGCGGGCGAGGCCACCGAATTGGTAGGAATCGACAACCTCCCCGGTGCCGTCCCCATCGAGACCACGTCTCTCCCAGTCCGATGCGTGCTCCTCTTCGGCCAGGAGGGCCCGGGCCTCTCCCCCGCCGCCCACGCCGGGTGTTCGCTGGTGTGTTCTATCACCCAGTATGGATCCACCCGGTCCATCAACGCCGGCGTTGCGTCGGGGATTGCCATGTACACCTGGCTGCGCCAGCATCCGCCCGCCTGATCCGAACCACGGCCCCTCCTCGCTTAAGGCAACACAACCAGATCGTCGCGGTGCACCACCTCATGCGGCATGGCCTCGGGTAGGTCGGCGGTTCGTTTTCCCGCCACCGTGGCCAGGTCGAGGGAACTCATCCGGGTAAGCCCCTTGGCAAACACCCGTCCGTCGGGACCGGCGATCTCCACGGCATCGTCAACCTCGAAACGCCCCGTCACAGTGTGCACCCCGGCGGCAAGCAAGGAGACGCCGCGGTCCACCAAGGCGCCGCGAGCGCCCTCATCCACCACGATCGTGCCACTGGACCCCACCGCAAAGGCGATCCACAACTTGCGGGCCGGGAGCCGACTGCTCTTGGGCAGCACCACCGTCCCCGCCCCCGCCGCCCCTTGCACTGCCGCTTCCAGCACTCCATCGCGCGAAGCCTGGGCGATGACGGCTCGCACCCCAGACCAGGCGGCGATCTTAGCGGCAGCCAACTTGGAGGCCATCCCGCCGCTCCCGCGCTCCGATCCGGTTCCGCCGGCCATCGCTTCCATGGATTGATCCACTTCCACGATCTCCTCGATCAGCGAGGCGTTGGAGTCCAGACGCGGGTCAGCCGTGAGTAGACCAGGAGTGTCGGTGAGCAAGACGAGAAGGTCGGCGGCCACCAGATGGGCGACCAGCGCCGCCAGACGATCGTTGTCGCCAAAGCGAATCTCGTCGTCGGCGATGGCATCGTTCTCGTTCACGACCGGCACCACGCCGATTTCCAGCAGACGGCCAAGGGTGGCCCGGGCATGGAGGTATTGCTGACGCACCATAAAATCCAGGGGAGCGAGGAGGATTTGGCCGGCCACGAGGCCGTGGTCGGCGAGGGCGCTTTCGTAGACCCGCATCAGTCGTGTCTGTCCCACCGCCGACGCCGCCTGGAGCGTCACGGCATCACGAGGCCGGTCCCCGCTGGTGTAGCCGAGGGCGGGAAGGCCCGACGCAATCGCCCCAGAGGTCACGATGACCACAAGATGACCGTTGGTGCGCAGGGCGGCCACCTCGCCGCAAAACTTCGTAATGGCGGCGGCGTTGATCTCGCCCCCGGCCGCAGTGATCGACGACGTACCTATTTTGGCGACAACGATCATGGGAGCAGGTTACGTGGCGGCGGCTCTCTCCTCGCGCCGGAGTTGCCTTCAGCCTTAGGAGTCGTCTTCGTAATCGAAGGCCAAGCGGCCGATGTGCACCGTCTCGCCATGCTTCGCGCCGGCCCGCGCCAGGGCCTTGTCGATACCGATTGCCTTGAGGCGACGGTGGGCCTCATCGAGGGCTTCCACGTTGGTGAGGTCCGACAGGGCCACGGCCCGTTCAGCCTGCCGACCAATCACTTCCCAATCGCCGCTAATGTCGCGCTGCACTCGATAGCCCTCGGCGGCGGGACGATGCACCACGAAGGCATCCGGCTCGGGCAACTGCTGCCGTGCTTGCTGCACCTGCTGGGCCATCGCCAACACCAGGGGGCGTATCCCCCGACCGGTCACGGCGGCGATGCGTTCCCCGGAAAATTCCAGGGCCGGATCAGCGAGGTCGGCCCGTGAGCCCAGCACGATTCGGGGGCGGTCGAGCAGGTCGGGTTGGTACTGGCCCAGTTCGTTCAAAAGGATGCGTTCCTGCTCGGCGGGTGGGTGTTCGGCAACGGAGGCGAGATCGAGCATCACCACGAGCACACGGGCGCGTTCTACGTGGCGCAGGAACTGATGTCCAAGACCGCGTCCTTCGCTAGCCCCCTCGATCAGACCGGGGAGGTCGGCCACCACGAACTCGCTGTCCTCCCCTACCCGAACCACCCCGAGGTTTGGCTCGAGGGTGGTGAAGGGGTAGTCGGCGATCTTAGGTTTCGCCGCCGAGATGGTGGCGATGAGGGTGGATTTGCCGACGCTCGGGAACCCCACGAGGGCCACGTCGGCCATCAATTTCAGTTCGAGCCGTAGCCAGTGCTCCTCGCCGATCTCGCCCTGCTCGGCAAAGGCCGGGGCGCGCCGCCGGTTCGACAGGAACCGTGCGTTGCCACGTCCGCCCCGGCCACCATCAGCGGCGAGCCAGCGGTCGCCCGGTTGCACCAAGTCCGCCAGCACCACCCCGGCTTGGTCTTTCACCACGGTGCCTTCGGGTACCGGCACCAGGAGGTCACCGCCGCCTTTCCCGTGCTTTCGTTGGCCCTGGCCATGCGTGCCGCCTTTGGCCGCCCGGTGGGGGTGATCCTTGAACGCAATCAGCGACGAGACGTTGCGGTCCACCACGAGCCACACTCCGCCGCCGAGGCCGCCGTCGCCACCATCGGGCCCGCCGAAGGGGACATGTGCCTCTCTCCGGAAACTTACCGACCCCGCGCCCCCATCCCCGGCCTTCACATGGAGCCCACATTCGTCTACGAATTGCGACACGCCTGCAGGTTAGGGGAGCGGTCTCCGGGTGGGAGAACCCACAGGGCACATCTCCGGTACCGCGTTCCTCCCGCCGCGACGATCGCAGCGGCGTTCAAGCATAAGCCCAGGGGCCAACAAACCCCTCCTACAGCTCAAGACCGATATCGAGTTCCGGTTCGGTGGTCGGGCCAGTGGGCGACGTGTTGACCGTCGTGGTGCTGTTGCCCTGGAACTCGTACGATCCGGCCACGACGATTCCGTCGATGACACGGTCTGAGGTTCCGGTCATCGTGATCCTCGCCCCCAACGCGTAGATGCTACCCATTCCGCTGCCTGCGGTGCCGCCGAGGCTCATCACAGTGCCGTTGCTCCGCCGTTGGTAGATCGACAGTCCGGCATAGGTGGAGCCGGCTGTCTGTCCGGCCTGGTAGGGAAGCAACTGCACGGTGCCGTTACCAGTGTGCGACAACGACCCGTTGTAGAAGTACATCAGCACCCCGCCCGCTGCGGCGCTGCACGTCGGGCATCTCACGTTGTTATTTCTCGGGTTGAAACTGCCATTGAACCAATACACCCCTGGCGCCATGTTGACTGTGTTGTTGCCGTTGGGCGAGGAGCAACCGGAGCCGAAGTAGCCCGGGCTCATGGCCAGACCACAGACCCCCACTGCCGTGGGCACCGACGGGGTGGCACCGTTACAAGCAGTGGCCGCGAGAGGATCACACACGGTGTCGGGTAGAGCTGCGAACGGGTCGGGGAAGGAATCGGCGCCCTCGACCACGCTGCCAACGTTCTGAGCATCCACGCAATCGGTAATGGTGCCCCCGGCGGCTACCAACTCCGCGGTGAGCGTGAAATTGGCACAACCACCACCAGCCATGCAGATAGCAGGGTTCGACGTACTGTTCGAAAGCAGGGCGCCGCCCTGGATCACGACCTCAGTGTTGCCGTTGAACTGCACCGTACAGGTGGTTGGGTTCATTGCCATCATGCCAATTTCGGTCCCGGGAGCGGCCTGTATCCTCCGGGCTACTGACTCCCGGCACACGGTGATCGGGTCCGCCGACCATACCTTCGAAAACAGGGCCGGGTTGGCCTCACAGATCTCCACGCGTACCAGGTTGTAGGAGGGGACCGTCGAATCATTTAGCGCGTAGGGCGTGGTGGCGGTCACGGTGGCGGCCCCCACGGTGAAGGTGCAGGTGTCTCCTTGGGAGGCGCAGGCCGGGCCTACGGCGTTGTCGTCCAACGAGGACGCCGCGTAGGTCCGGGCCGTATTGCGCGCGGTGAGAGCCATGGCGGGATCTAGTGCCGCCAACGGAAGGTCCTGAGAGCCCGCCAGGGCGGCGGCATCGGCTGCCCCTTGCACGTTGCGGGCGGTCTGACGGGCATTGCCGAGGTCGACGACGAACGCCGTCACCCCGAGCAAACTGGTCATCAGCAGGACTGAGAGGATCAACACGGCCCCCCGTTCCCCACGGACGGCGGCGGTTTTTGGGTTCGTTAGCACCATGACCAGTTGTCTCCTGACGGGTCGGTTTCGTCCCACGTTGTGGTATTTCCGGGATCAATGGAGGCGCCCATCGATTTTTCGGCGCGCATCGTGATCTGCGTACGCAGCGGCAGGCCACCGACCAGCGGGGTAAACAGCCCGGTGATCGAATTCACTAGGCGCGTCTCACAGATCTGCACTGAATTGTCCTTCCACGTTGAAGCGTTGGGATCCGCCACAACCCTCACCGCCACCCGCACGGAGTTGCCCAGGCCCGTTCGGGCCTTGGTTTGGCAGATGATTCTTTGCACATCGGCGGTGGCGGCGGCGGCATCGCCATTGATCCCGCAACTCGTCACCGTTCCGTAATTCTTGACAACCGCCTCCCGGGCGCCTTCTCGGGCACCCTGCCGAATGGACTGATAGTCGTTGAAGGTCAGCCCAAATTCGATAATCCCGAATAACAGGAGAAGCAGAAGTGGGGCGATTATCGCGAACTCCACCAAGGAGGCGCCTCGTTCGCCAGCGCCGCGCCGTGAGGCGGTGGACGCCGTTGCGCTCATTGAACTTTGGGCTCCGGATCGGCGATCCCGCCGTTGAGTAGTCATTCGGTTCCTCGTGTTTGGGTTGATGTCATGCCGCCTGCGCCGCCGCTTCGACCACGTTCACGTAGGGCATCTGGAGGGCGTCGGCCAAGCGGACCAGGTTGCGGGGCACCGGACGGCTCCGGCCGTGCACCCAACGGCTCACGGTTGCCTCGGTGGTGCCCACCAGATCGGCCAGGTCCGCAGAACACAGCCCCAGTTCGCGCTGGCGAGACAGGATGAGATCGCCCAGGGTCGTGGTGACTACCCGCCGGGGCAGGGCGGCGACCAGCGAGGCCATCTCCACCGACAATACGGCGGCCAAGCGGGTGAGTTGTTTCGGACCCGGGACCCGGTAGCCAAGTTCCCACGACACCACGCTGCGGACCGACACGCCCAGGGCCTCGGCCATGTCCGCTCGGTTGAGCCGGAGTTCCTGGCGGCGGGCGCCGACGAACTGGCCGAAAGCGGGCCATTTGGCAAAGTCCACGACGAAGGGAACGGCACACAAGGTGGCCACTGCGACCTCGCTGATGCCCAGGAACGTTCCGATCTTGGCGAACCATTGAATCCCGGGGGCTGATCGGCCGGTCTCCCACCCGGCGTAGGTGGCATGGGGCACGTCCATAGCCTTCACAACCGCCGCCTGTGTCGTGCCTCGCTCTTTCCGCTCGGCGACAAGTCGACGAGCGATGGCGGGCAGTTCGGGAACAGGATCGGCCGTCGCCGGCCAGTCAGCGGCGCCCAGGGAGACGAGGGCGATCAACCGCACCAACCGTGCTTCGGAGGGCTGCACCGAGCCGTTCTCCCATAACCGGATGGTCTCCTCGCTCACCCCCAATTGGGCGGCCAGCTCGGTACGACGCATGCCCGCTGCCCGTCTGGCTGCCTCCAGGTGGCCCCCGAGACGGGGAGACCACAGCAGCGGCGTTTCATCAGTGCCCACGAACGCTCCCCTTCGGTCTTCCCGGCGGCGGGACGAGGGCGATTCCTGGCCCGCCACCGACCCCGACACTACGCATGATTTGGGTAACATTCACCATTATTCCAAAGAGTATGACCAGGCCGGATCAGCCTGTCAACACCTGATTCCAGAGCCAGGGACCACCTGCGCTGATAATCCGTGTAGCAATACTGCCAGAAGGCCTAGCGGGGTGGAAACGCGCTACGCCACCTCATGGGGCCATACGGGAGGAACATCCCGCTCTCTGGAAACGGCGGCAACGGCGGACGCGCCCGAAACCTCCGCCGTCGGAACCAAGGGTGGGGCACGCACTATCGAAGACGGATCCGATCCGACTACTTCGTGAGCCGCAGGGGATTGCCTTCGATCCGGGTCGTCCACGTGGTGACATCGGTCGCCGTGTCCTCAAAGTCGTATTTGATCCCCCACCAGCAGGAGTTGGCGGTCGTCTCTGGGTCTACCCCCATGGTGCAGGTGTAGGTGGTTGGGATCGTGATGCGGATCTGCAACCATTCGCCGTTGTATTTCTGGTCGTCGGTGCGCACCATGCACGTTGAGTTGTTGTCGGAAGCATGCGGGGTCAACACCTGGGTGCCGGTCCCTCCACCAGCCGAATTGTTCTGCGCAGGGTTTGGGAAGGGCGATGCGGTGTATTTGCAGGTTGCGGCAGGCACGTGGACGGTGGGTTTGGGCGCCGAGGGCGAGGGCTTCATCACAAAGAGATCGGCGTCACCGTTTACATCACCAGCATCGTAAAGATTGACCACGAGGACTCGACCGTTGTACTGCGGGCCCACCTCAGCAAGGTAGAAGGTGGCATCGCCCTCCGTAACGTTGTTAAAGATGGTCATGTCAGAGTGTGCGGCCAGCCTTGGCTGCAATGTCGCGCCACAGTTGCCCTGTGCACAAGCCTGCACGGCGTAACCGTTCAGACCGGAACCGGTAGTACCATTGGTGCGAACGTTGAGGAGATACGTCTCTCCCGACGAAACCCCATTGAGCGTGCACAAGGTCTTCCACTGCCCCCTGAAGTCCGACTGCGAGCCGAGTTTCCAGTGGCAACTACCCTCGGTTGTGTCGCCCGGGCTCGACCCCACCAGGCTGCGCACTGCAAAATCAAGAGCGTTGTTCTGCTGATACACCGTGTATTCCGTCTCGAAGGCCCCGTTGACAGCCCCATTCGAAACATTGATCGCTGCATCCCCCGCCAGTGTGGAGGTGCTTCCCGACGGGTTGCTGCTCGCATCAAACACCGACACAACAATCGCGCCGCTCAAGCCGGCAGGAATTTTGATCGTGTACCAATAACCCCTGTTTGCATCGGTCGAAGGGCGATACATCAGATTGTCTCCACTGGTGCAGTTGGCGGTGATGTAGCAGCGAACTGAGTAGGGATCCCCATTTGGGGCCACGGTGCCCGGACCATTGATGAGCGCCCAGAAACCAGGGCTGCGGGTGGAAGCGATCGGATTCGTACCGGGTATGGGCGGATGTGTGGTGGTGACGATGGTGGCCACGGCGGGGTTAGTGGTGACGATGGTGGGCGTCACCAACCAATTACACAACCGGTTACCGTCACTGTCTTTCCCAGCGACGGCCTTATCGGCGTTGCCGCCTCCGTCTTTGAGGAGTTGATAGTCATTCTGACCATTGCCCTTCCACCATCCCGACCCAGCCGTCACGCCACTCCCCCTCAGGTGGGTGTCGTTCGGCTCGTAACCAGTGCGGCACTTTGTAGTCGTCGGGACTTTGGTGGCATATGCCGGGGGTAGCGACGAAAGGATGGTGGTCCATTTCGTCCAACTACATTTCGTGCTCGGTGCGCCGCTGGTCGAACTGCTGTAAGTGGGGACATTCGCGGTCAGTACCCACTGGCCCTGTGTGGCGTTCCCGCCGTCTGTCTTCACGGCGCAGGGGGACGAGAGCGGCGGTCGGGTCGTATAGTCCGGCGGGGGAAACGAGTTAGATCCAGCGGCGGAGCCGTCGGTGGGCGATCCGACGGGCAGAACGTTCCATTTGCACTGCGTGTTCCCCGACCAGCCGGTGCCGTTGAAGGACCCACTGGTCGGCCATGCGCCGAGACCCTGGCTGGAGCTTGTCCCAATGTTGCACGGACGATTCGAGGGGGCCACCGTGGTGTAGGTGGTCGGGGTCGACACGGAGTACGTGTCGGGTTGAGGGATATCAGGCTGTACCGTCTTTCTGGCATCACCTCCGAAGTAGTGCAGGGGACTCCCCATCGGTGTCGGGAGGTGGAATACGGCTTCGGAGGTACGGACGATCGTCTGCTTGCCTCGAAAAACCTGCGAGAAATATCGATCCACGTCGGTATCAGTCAATGTGACGATAAGCGAGTTCTCGTCGTCCCCCTGCGCGGTGGCCACCAACAGGCTGTCGATTCCGGCCTCCAGACCGTTCTGCTTCAGATTGGCGCGGGCCACTGTGTTGGCCGTGGCGACGTCGGGCATATACGGCGCGCCCGCCAAGGCGGCTGCGTCGGCGGCGGTTTGAAGGTTATTAGCCCTCGTATACCAACTAGCGAGATCCACCCCAAAGGCTGCGAAAATCATCATCGGGACCAGCAGCAATGACGTCAAGATCAGGGCAACCCCCATCTCACCCACACCCCATTGGCGTTTCGGTTTGGTCATCGAACGGTCGTCCATCGCCCTATCCATCCAGATCCGGTTGAAGGCGGAACACGCTCTGGCGTGTAAGGGTAAGGCTGTCGAAAAACGCCCCCGTCTTGGCCGTGTAGGTGGTTCTGAGGTAGATCCCAATCGAGTCGGGCGTGCCCGCCAGGCTGTCAACTCGGGTGGTTCCCAACCAGTAGTCGTCGGCACTACCAAGGGACGTGCTACTGGTCACGCTTCGCACGGTGTCGCCCCTGTAGGTGTTGCAGGAGTTGGACACACCGGCCTGACTGGTGGAGCCAACCACCGGAAGGCAGCCGGATGGCACCGTGCCGCTGGCGTTGGTGGACTTATAGATCACCACCCGGTCAAGGTTGGCGAGGGCCTCACTGGACAGGGATGCTCGCAACGCTACGAGAATGGTGCGGTCGGCGTTGGCGTCGGCCCCCACGCTGGCACCCACTCGACTAGCCGTCGCCACGGCTGATCCAACCCGGCTCTGGGCGGTCCACGCCAAACCCATCTCAACCGTCCCAAACACCATGAGACAAAGAAAAGGCACAACAATGGCGAACTCAACCAGCACAGCACCGCCGTCGCTGCGTCGGCGGGCTCGGCGGGCGGTCCTGCCCATCAGTTGCTGTCCTCTACGGAATAGATCCGAGGCTCAAGCAGTACAACGGCGCGGCCAGTGATCGTCTTGGTGCTGCCGAAAAACCCGGTGTAATAGCGGTGAGTGGACCCGATGGCCACCCCGAGGTGATCGGCGTATATCGAGTTGCCGGCCGCTCCGCGCGGGGAGATCGCCACCTTACGATTGGTGGCCGCCCATTTGCAGTCCACTTTGACTGCCGCCGCTGTGTCGGATGGGCCGCTGCATCCGAAGTAGTAGGCGGCGGGCTGCGCGGCGGCTCCCGTCGCCATGTCCAACGCTCCACCGGGTTGACCGGGCTTCACGTACACATTGCACGCCCCGGCCGAACTCACACCGCCGTCGTACACGCCTAGTGAAGAAGTGTTGACTACGCCTCCCGTAACCGCGTTCGCACAAGCGGCCGGAACGGCCTCACCCGTAGCGAGGGCCCTCCAGATAATGACGTACTCAATGTCGCCCATGGGAATCCCACTGGTCTCTTCGGACATGCTCGCCAAGATGGACTGATCGGCCAAGGCGTCATTGCCGGCGATACCCGCAACACGGGCCCCCATCGCCACGGAGTGGGACGCCGAGGAATGCGACTTCATCAGCCCACCCATCTCGATCACCCCGAAGAGCAGAGCCATCAACAGCGGACCGACCAGTGCCATCTCAACCACCGACGCCCCGCGATCGGGTGTCAGCCCCGACCGGTTGCCCGCCCAACGGAGCCCACGAGGCCTCCATGCGCTCCAACGTGATAGCGGGTTCGGCACCCTCGGCCTCCTCAACATGGCACGGGCCCAAAGCGGCAGGCCATCGAATATGTCCTCTGGAACTACAGAAAACCGTACCGAGGGCCATCGGGCCCGACATGAGTCAAAATGCCTTATTTCCGGGCAAATCCCTCGGGAATAGGGCGCGCCGAAGAGACGGGGCGAGCCCTCAGGCCGAAGTGGCTAAGACAATGCGCCCCGGGAGTTACTCGACGAGAAGAATGTCGACGAGTTTGCGGCCCTTCCGGCGGCCGAACTTCACCTTGCCATCAGCCATGGCAAACAGGGTGTCGTCGCCACCCTTACCCACGTTCTCGCCGGGGTGAAACTTCGTTCCACGCTGGCGCACGATGATCGTGCCCGCGGTTACCGCAGTGCCGTCGTAACACTTGACGCCGAGGCGCTGTGCGTTCGAATCGCGCCCGTTCCGGGTGGAACCGCCGCCTTTGGTCTTAGACATCTGGTGCTCCTCAGCCCGTAGAGATGCCGGTGATCTCGACGGCGTCGTAGTGCTGGCGATGACCCCAACGCTTGCGCTGGTTGCTCTTGTTCTTGTACTTGAATCCCGTGATCTTGGGACCCTTAGCTTCGCCCACCACCCTGGCGGTGACCGATGCACCGGCCAACTCACTGGGCGTGGCGAGAACCGTGTCGCCGTCGACGACCAACACGGGAGTGAGAATGAGGTCGTCGCCCACTTCCTTGCCCAGTTTCTCGACATTGAGGACTTGGCCAGCCTCGACCCTCTCCTGCTTGCCACCGGTCTTGATCACTGCGTACATGCGACTTCTTCCTTGCGTGGGACCCTGGAGCCTACCGCGGGAGCCACCAAACGCTCAATCCGGGGGAAGAAGTTGGGGGTCGATCACCAAACCGCGCCCATCGCAGTGCGGGCAGTGACCCGCAAATGACTCCAGCAGACCCTCCCCGATCCGCTTTCTCGTCATCTCGCAGAGCCCCAGGTCCGAGATTTCAAACACCTGGGTGCGGGTCTTATCCCGCGCCAACGCCTCCCGGAACACCCGGATCACTTGGCTGCGGTTGGGGCGGATCTCCATGTCGATGAAATCCACCACGATGATTCCTCCCACGTCCCGCAGCCGCAACTGACGGGCGATCTCCTCGGCCGCCTCGAGGTTGTTGCGGAACACCGTTTCCTCAAGATTCGAGGTGCCCACATTCTTTCCTGTATTTACATCGATCACGGTGAGGGCCTCGGTGTGCTCGATGATCAGTGACCCTCCCGACGGAAGCCACACCTTGCGATCCAGAGCCTTGTGTAACTGTTCATGAATCTGAAAACGCTCGTACAGCGGAAGCGCCTCCACCTCCGTATCGAAATACTCAACCCGGTCAGCCACCTCGGGACTGATCGATCCCACGTAGTCACGTACAGACTCGTAGAGCGCCCTGTCATCGATCACCACCCCGCGGTAATCATTGGTGAATTCCTCCCGAATAACCCGCAAGGCCATATCGGGTTCGCGGTACAGCAAGGCCGGGGCCTGGCTTCGTTTCGCCAGCGCGGCGATCTGGTTCCACTGGTCAACCAGCCGAAGAACGTCCTGTTCAACCTCCTGATCGGTCACACCCTCTGCGGCCGTTCGCACAATCACTCCGTGCTCCGCCGGCTTTACCCGGTCCAGGATCGCACGCAAACGCTTGCGCTCGTTATCCGACACTCGCTTCGAAATGCCGTAGGTGGAACTGTTGGGGATCAGCACCACGAAGCGGCCGGGAAGGGAAACCTCCTGGGTGAGACGCGCCCCCTTTGCTCCAATCGGGTTCTTCGTGACCTGGCAAATGATCGTCTGCTTGGCCTTCAGCATCTGCTCGATGCGCATGTTGTTGCTCTTCCGCGCTTTGCCGCCCTCTACCTCGTCGGCATCAACCTGCACGTCGCCTCGATACAACACCGCGTTTTTGGGCGTGGCGATATCTACGAAGGCTGCCTCCATGCCTGGGAGCACAGTCTGCACTTTGCCCAGATAAATGTTCCCGTGTATCTGGCCAATGTCATCGGCCGGACGAGACACGTAGTGCTCGATGAGGTTCCGTCCCTCCAGCACCGAGATCTGCGTAGCTGCCTCAGCTACATGCACACACATGAGGTACCGCCCGACCGGACGACCATTACGCTCTCGGCCGCGGCGAGCTTCAAGGATGTCATCGCCGAGGTGGATGCCGCCGGTGGGCAGCACCGCCTCGATCGGTGAACCACCCCGCCCACCGCCGCGGTTACCGCCGCCGCCCTGGCCTGAGCGGGCCCGGTTGGCCTCTCCCCCGCTTGGCCGACCACCACCGGCAGCACCGCCAGCACCACGGCCACGACCCCCACGACGACGCTTCCGCTTCGGGGTATCCGCCCCAGCAGGAGCCGGAGCGGGGGCCCCCGGCAACGGTCGCGAATCACCGATCTGCGGTTTACGCACCTCGGCGGAGTCGCCCTCCTGACGGCGCACCAACGAGGCGTCAGCCGCTTCCGGGGAACTGGGACGTCCCTCGTGAGGCAAATCAGGTAGTTCGGGGTTCAGATGATCATCGCTGGCTACCGCATCATCAGGGCTCGACCGCGTGCGGCTGCGTCCCCCCCGCGAGCCACGGCGTCGCGGGCTGCCCGGCGAGGATGTATCCCCACCACTCGCTCGAACATCTCCCGACGAGGAGCGATCAGGCGGAGGAGAGACGGCGGGCGGGCGACCAGGATCCGACGGCGTAGTGCCGCCGGAGTTGCCGGTGGGGAGATCGGTCATCGGGGGAATCCCTTCTTGTCACGCACGCGCTCCCGCGTGCGGGGTCGGCGTCGCGCCGCGCGAACTGAGGTCCCCGAGGGGGATCGGTTCGCGGCGGGCGCCGTCGACCAGCGTCCATTGGTGAGTACGTAACACTCGGCCATCGCCCCAGTTGGGATCGATAGCTCGAAGAAGTTCGGCGGGGCGAAGGCTGCGCGGCTGGGAAGCCAACTCCGCCTCCAGCACCACATCATCTTGGGTGAGAGCCAGAATGGCGGGCCGCGCGTCCAGGGTAATTTTGTTGCCCTTCCGCTCCACCACAATCGGCAACTCGTCGGCCCCCAGTACCCTCTCGAGGCCTTCGGTCAGCTCATCGACCGGGACATCGGCAAGGGTGATACGCCAGGTCGAACTGATAACGGCCTGCTGGAGGGAAGGGATGCCCGGCTCGATGGCACAAGCGATCTGGGCCACCATGCCGTCAGGTAGGGACGGATTCACGATCCCCGGCAGTTCCAGCGGATCAACATCCCGCGCAAGGTCGATGTCGAGGTACTCCCCCAGGCTCTCGTGCCCGGTCGACAACGCCAGTCCGAAACTCAGCCGCGGCCGGGGGGAGAATCCCTCGCTATAGGCCACCTGCACCCCTGATCGGCGCAGACTCCGCTCCCAGATGCGGGCCAAGTCGCGATGGGACAGGAAGCGGATTTTTCCAAGTTTCGTGAACCGAACCCGCTGTTGGATCTTCACACCGGAACCTGACTCGATTTTCGGGCTCCCAAGACCACGGGAACCTCGGTACCCCACAACAGGTTCTGGCCGGTGCCCTGGCTTCCCCCGGCGGGCGGGACCGCGGAGGCCACCACGTGCTCAATGCTGTAACCGGTACAGGCACCGCAGTCGTAGCAAGGTGTCCAGCGGCAGTCCTCCAGCCCCAGTTCATCCAGGGAATCACGCCAGTCCTGCCACAGGAAATCCTTGTGCAATCCCGCTGAAAGGTGATCCCACGGGAGCACCTCGTGCTCGGTGCGATGGCGATGGCAATACCAATCCATGTCGAGGCCATGGGCCTCCATGGCGGCTTCCCACAGATCCAGTCGGAAGTGCTCGCTCCACTCCTGGAACGTTCCCCCTGCCCTCCACACGTGCTCGATCACCGGGCCCAAACGCCGATCCCCGCGACTCATCAAGCCCTCCACAAGGCTGGCTCGAGTGTCGTGCCACTTCAACTGCACACCCTTGGCATGGCGGGCCGCATCTCGCAGAAGGTTGACCTTGCGGCGCAATTCCTCCTCGGTGTTCATACCGAACCATTGGAACGGGGTGAACGCCTTCGGCACGAACCCACCGACGCTCACCGTAACGGAGCCGTTGTGCCCCTTCTCCTTAGCCAACTGCAGGCAACGGCTCGCCAACTCGACGATGCCCAGCGTGTCCTCGTCGGTCTCGGTGGGCAGGCCCACAAGGAAGTAGAGCTTCACCCGGCGCCAACCCTGACTAAAGGCTGAATCCACGGCGGCGTAGAGGTCTTCCTCCGTAATCAACTTGTTGATCACCTGCCGCATCCGCCATGAACCCGCCTCGGGGGCAAAAGTGAGGCCAGTGCGGCGCGCCTTTTGGATCTGGGCCGCCACCCCTACGGTGAAGGCATCCACCCGCAGACTCGGCAGGCTCACCGAAACGTTCCCGCAGCCCACCGAATCATCCATGGCCGACATCACTACATCTTCGATACCAGAGAAATCGGCAGTGGAAAGGCTGGTAAGGGCCACCTCGTCGTAGCCCGTGCGACGAATGCCCTGCTGCACCATCTCACGCACCTGATCGGCGGGGCGCTCCCGGACGGGGCGCGTAATCATCCCGGCCTGACAGAACCGGCAACCCCGGGTGCACCCCCGGAAGACCTCCACGTTGAGGCGGTCGTGCACTACCTCGGTGAGGGGCACGATCTGTTGCTTCGGATACGGCCACTCGCCGAGATCGGCAATCGTGCGCTTCTCCACCACGGCCGGAGCCGCCGCATCGATCGGGGCCGTGACCTCCAGGCATCCGTCGGGCAGGTAGCGCGGCTCATACAGGGCCGGGACGTACACACCCTCAATCCCAGCGAGCGCACGGAGCACATCAATACGGGCCGTCCGGCCACCGCTGATCCATGCCGCCACGGCGGCGTTGATCTCGCCCACCACCTCCTCACCATCACCCAACACCACAAAATCGAGGAAATCGGCCAGCGGCTCAGGGTTATAGGTGGCGTGGCCACCGGCCCCGATGAGCGGATGCACAGCCCGTCGTTCCCGCGACCGCACCGGTACCCCGGCCAGGTCGATGCAGTTGAGTACGTTCGTATACACCAATTCGGCCGACAAATTGAAGGCAAGCACGTCGAACTCGTCGGCGCTGCGGTGGGTATCCACCGAAAACAGGGGAATGTTCTCCCGCCGTAACACCTCCTCGAGATCGGTCCAGGGGGCATAGGTCCGCTCGGCACGGGCATCGGGACGCTCGTTGAGAATCTCGTAGAGGATCTGCAGGCCTTGGTTGGGCAGCCCGATCTCGTAGGTGTCGGGGTACACCAGCAGCCACCCGACCCGGTGCGGGGAGGGGGGTGGAACCTCAGCACAGAGCTCGCAGCCGATGTAACGCGCCGGCTTCTGGACCGAGGCGAGGTGCGGCTCAAGACGAGCCCAGACGTCGACCATGGTGCGCCCGAGGCTACCGGACCACCCCCGCCGAGCCGACATCCAGCCCCAGGATGTTCGAAGCACCCGCCGTCGCCCCCCAACGGCCCCTGCCCCAGCCCCGCCACCACCCAGGGTCAGCGCCCCAAACCCGGCGGGCGGAGGCAATCAGTTGAAGCGCCGCATGTGCACGTTCATGACGAGACCCATCGCGATGAAGGCGGTGAGGGTGCTCGATCCGCCGTAGCTCATGAACGGCAGCGGGATACCGGTGACGGGCATGATCCCCATCGTCATCCCCACGTTCTCGAACACCTGGAAGACGAACATCGAGAGCACACCGACGCAGATCAGGGTGCCGAGGGGATCACGCGCCAACTGGGCCGACCGCCAGATGCGCCAGGCCATCACCCCAAGCAGGGCCAGCAGGGTGCCCGAGCCGGCAAAACCCAACTCCTCCCCCACCGCTGTGAAGATGAAGTCGGTGTGCTGTTCGGGCACAATGCCCAAACGCGTCTGGGTTCCCTGGCCGAGACCGGCGCCCAGCCAGCCGCCCGACCCGATCGCCACTTCGGCTTGGTCCTGGTTGTACGACGCGTCGCGCTCGGCACACACCCGGCTCTCTGTCTCCAGAAACGAAGTGAAACGGCACTTCTGATACTCCTGGAGCATCCCCGAGTTCAGCACGACGGCCACGCCTGCGATGCCCAACAGCGTGAGCGCAGCAATGTGCCGGGTCTGCACACCGCCAATCAGGAGCATCCCCATCGTGATGGCCACAAATACCAGGGCCGTTCCGAGGTCGGGTTGCAACATGATCAAGGCCATTGGCAGGCCCGGGACCGCCAACACCATGACCAATCGTTGAACATTCAACTCATGTTTGAACTGCTCCAGCAGCGAAGCCAGCATCACGATCACGACGATCTTGGCCGGCTCGGAGGGTTGCAACTGGAACGGCCCGAGTTGGAACCATGCCTGCGTGCCCTTGCTCTCGCTTCCCAAACCCGAGACGACCAGCAACAACAACAGCGACACCACGCCATAGGCCACCGGCGCCCATTCCCGATAGCGGCGGTAGTCCACCGAGGCCACCACCGCCATCAGCACAATCCCGATGCCTATGAACAGCACCTGCTTCGCCACGAACGCGGTGTCGAAGGCGGCAGGGTCGCTTCCCCGCGTGGAACTGAACACCATGAGACAACCCAGAACACACACGGCCAGCACACAACCCAGCAGCAATAAGTCGATGTGGCGCCAAGGAGCCGACGGGTTACGAGAGAGCCGACCGGCCGCCCCCGGGGCGACCTGATTGCGGGACGAGAAGTTGGTGGGGGCGACCATCAGTCGCGCACGTCACCCGGTTCGGGAGCCAGCGTCGCCAGATCATCGAGTTTGCCGCCCGGGGGAGCTGGAACCAGCGGAATGGCGCCGGACAGCACGTCGTAGAGCCGACGCGCAATGGGCGCAGCGGTGGTGCCGCCATAGCCCGCCTCCTGGAGGAGCACCGACATTGCGTACTGCGGATTGCCGGCGGGGGCGAAGGAACCGAACACCGCAGTGGGTGCTTTCTTGGTCCCCACCTGGGCCGTTCCCGTCTTCGCCGCCACCGGGTAGGCCGCCGAATCGAAGCCGCTGAAGGCGCCGCTGGCGGTGCCACCCTCACTGGTTGTCACTCCCAGCAGGCCATCAACGATGGCGGCGCGCCACTCAGGGAGCAGATCCACCCGGCTCAACTCTTTCGGCTCAATCGTCTCGATGACTTCACCAGTGACGCCGTCCAGGATCTGCTTCACAACGTGCGGAGTCCACACGATCCCGCCGTTCCCGATGGCGGCGTAGGAATTGGCGATCTGCAGGGGGGTGAGCAGGACCGACCCCTGCCCCACCGCCATGTTCACGTTGTCACCCGTGCGCCAGGTGTCCTCGAGGCAGTCCACTTCCTCACAGAACTTGGTGAGCCACTGCGGGGAGGGAATCCGACCCGACTGTTCATAGGGCAGATCGATGCCGGTGTCTTTGTAGAAACCCCAGCGCTCCAGCAGGCTCCGGAACATTTCTGGGCCTCCCAGGACATCCTGTTCCCGCCAGAATCGCGCCCCCAGGCCGTAGTAGAAAACGTCGGAGGACACCGTGAGGGAACGACTCAGATTCACCGTGCCATAGGCCTTGCCGTTGTCGTTCCGGAAGGTGCAGGAGTCGCCGGAACAACCGGGCACATCAAACGACCCGGTGTCGTTGATGGTGGTTTCGGGGGTGAGAATCCCTGCCGACAACCCAGCCGCCGCGGTGAAGGGTTTCAGGGTAGAACCCGGCGCATACTGACCTTGGATGGCGTAGTTGTTCTGGGGCGCGAAGTTGGCCGGGTCGTCGAGGTAGGCAAACTCTGAGTCGCTGACCCCGTCGATGAAATCGGCTGGGTTGTACGTGGGATAGGAAGCCATCGCCACCACCCCGCCGGTGCGCGCATCGAGCACCACGGTCGAACCCACCTGGGCCACTACGGCACCCTTACATCCGGCACAGGAGCGGCCCTGGGCGAAGGCCAGGCCCGTCTTGAGCGCCTGCTCGGCCTGGGCCTGCACGTCGATGTTCAGGTTGAGGACCACATCGTCGCCAGGAATCGGTGCCTCGCCACCGATGTCACGAATCGGCTCGTTTTGGGCATCCACTTCGATCTCGCGAGTTCCCGGGGTTCCGCGCAGATACGCCTCGTACTGCAGTTCCAGGCCGGACTTCCCGATTTCGTCGTTCAGCGTGTAAGGCTTCTCGGAGTTCGCCATGCTCTCGAACTCGGTGTCGTTGATCTGGCCGGTGTAGCCGAGGACATGGGAAGCGAGGCTCCCGTAGGGGTATTGACGCACTGCGACACGCACCGCCGATACCCCCGGAAGTTCGGCGGCACGTTCATCCAACCAGATCTTCAAATCCTCGGGTACGTCCCTCGCTACCGGCACCGGCACATAGGGGCTGTAGCGCTCGTTGGCCAGGTCGGTCTCGATGTCGGCCACCGTCTTCGCCTTCGAGGCACGAGAGAGCGCCTCGGCGAGAGCGGTGAGGACCCGCGCCCGTTGGTCCTCCTCCAGTTTGGCGAGCACGGTGCGGTCAATGGTGACCTGCACCGAGATGGCATTGTCGACGAGTACTTTGCCCGTTACGTCGAGGATGCGGCCGCGTGGCGCCCCCACCGGCACCACCCGCACCCGGTTGGCCTGGGCCACCACCTGGAACTCGTCGGTGACCATAACCTGGAGGTACCAGAGCCTGGCAAACAGCGATGCGAACAGAGCCACCACCACGATGCCCAGAAGCGACAGGCGCATACCCGGAGTGTCTTTTTTCATCGGTACACCGACCGAACCCGCAGGCCCTCAGCCGGAGCGGTGGCCCATCGCATCACGGGCACCACGATCGGCGCAGCGATGGCATTCCAGAAGGCCACCACAAGGGCTACCTTCAGCAGCGAGAGCGACACAAGATCCTGCCCCACCATGGTGTCGAACACGCCATACACAATGACACCGATCGCGCTCGCCGCGGCCGCGGTCACCACCGGGATCCACCAGGCCGCTCTGATGACCAAGGGCTGGAGGTGCCCCACGGCGTAGGCCATCAGGGCAAATGTGAGGGCCGACAGGCCCAGAGGCGTCGACAAGCCCAGGTCGTAGATCAGACCCACCACAAAGCCGATGGTGGCCCCGCGCTGCGGACCGGCGGCCATACCCGCGGCAATCGCAATAAGCAGCATCAAATCGCCATGCACACCGAAGAGTTCGACACGAGGGGCGATGGCCAACTGGAACGTAAGGGCGATGACCATGACCAGCGACAGGCGCGCCGCCACCAGAAAGGAATCGGAGGGTGTCATGAGCCGCCCGTCCAGAGCAACACCGTTACGAAGGCCAACTTCTCGGTATCGGCTAGGGGGCGGACCACCAGGTTGAGGGTGAGGCCACCACCGACCTCCTTGGTCTCCTTCAACCTGGCCACCGGGATGTTCTCCGGGAACACACTCTCGTCGATGCCGCTGGTGGTCATGGCGGCGCCAACTTCGGGGATATCCGCTCCGCCGGGAGCCAGACGGGTGTCCACGATGAGGTCCTTGCCCCGGCCCTGGCCGCGGGCGGTACCGGTAACCCCATTCAGGAAGCGGACACCCACGGCAAACTCGGGGTCGGTGATGAGTTGCACCGTGGCCCGATTGGCGTTGACCTGTACCACCTTGCCCACTAGCCCTGCGCCGTTCACCACGGGCATCCCCACCTTGATGCCATCACGCGAGCCCTTGCTGATGTCGATCGTTTCAGCGAAGTTCGAGACCGGCCCGGCCACCACGCGCGCCCTTACCGACTCGATGGCGCCGATCCACTCGAGATCCAGTTGCGCCGTGAGTTCGAGCATCTGCTGGGCGGCGGCGGCGTTGAGTACGTCCTGCCCCTCCAGCTGCGCCACGCGCTCACGGAGGCGGTCGTTCTCACTCTTGACCTCCCCAAAGTCGGTGATGCCCCGCCAGGCGTTGGCGAAGGGCGCGCCCACGCTCTCCCCCACCCCCTTGAGTGGAGAAAACACCGATCCGGCGGCATCGCGAGCAGTGCGAACGAAGACGGAATCACGAAAGTCGAGCGTGAGCAACGTCAGGGAGGTGAGCACGAGCAGAGCCAGGATGAAGCGGGAACGAACCCCGCGGCGCCGGGAAACAGCCACGAGCTAGGCGGAGGTCAGTGGTTGGCGGACGAGAAGAGCACGCCCTTGAGGGCCTCGAACTCTTCCAGGGACTGGCCGGATCCGATAGCCACCGCGTGGAGTGGATCGGGGGCGATCAGGATCGGCATGCCCGTCTCGTGGTGAAGTCGGGCCTGGAGGCCGTGCAAGAGTGCTCCACCGCCGGCCAGGGTGATGCCCTTTTCCATGATGTCGGCGGCGAGTTCCGGGGGCGTTTTGTCGAGGGTGAACTTCACTGCGTCGACGATGGCCGAGACCGGCTCCCCCATGGCTTCACGAATCTCCTCGGTGGTAGTAACAACCGTCTTGGGCAAACCGGTGACGAGATCACGACCACGGATCTCAGCGTGGAGTTCCTCCTCAAGAGGCCAGGCCGATCCGAGGGCGATCTTCACTTCCTCCGCGGTGCGCTCACCCACCGCGAGGCTGTATTCCTTCTTGATGAACTGGATGATCGAGTCGTCGAGTTCGTCGCCTCCCACGCGCACGGACTGGCTGGCCACGATGCCACCCAGTGAGATCACCGCCACCTCAGTGGTGCCACCGCCGATGTCGACGATCATGTTGCCGGTGGGTTCCTGCACCGGAAGGCCCGCGCCGATCGCGGCCGCCATGGGCTCTTCGATGATGTAGGCGGGCTTGCGGGCACCGGCGTACTCGGCGGCTTCCATGACCGCCCGTTGCTCCACTCCGGTGATACCCGAGGGCACGCAGATCACCATGCGGGGCTTGCTCCAGCGCCGATTGTTGACCTTCTGGATGAAATACCGGAGCATCTTTTCGCACATCTCAAAGTCGGCGATCACGCCGTCTTTCAGCGGTCGAATGGCCTGGATGTGTGCCGGGGTGCGGCCGATCATCCGCTTGGCTTCAACCCCTACCGCAAGCGGTTGGCCGTTGCGGACATTGATGGCCACCACCGACGGCTCGTTCAGCACGATGCCGCGCCCTCGCACGTACACGACGGTGTTTGCCGTGCCGAGATCGACCGCCATGTCGCGGCCCAAAATGGAGGAAAGAAGGTTCTCGGACATCGGGGCGGGACCCTCTCCGCTAGCTACCACGGGCGTTGTGTGCATCGTACTCGCACAAGATTGCAGCCGGAAGGTCACCCTTTAGTAGACCCTTTGCCTGCTGATCTCACAGTCTAGGGCCTGCAACCGAAGCGTAACAATCAGTGGCCCTGGGGGAACCACAGGGCGATTTCCCGGACGGCACTGTCGTGGCCGTCGGAGGCGTGAACAAGGTTCTCACTGGTGATGGTGGCAAAGTCGCCTCGAATGGTGCCCGGCTCAGCGTCGTCCACCTTGGTGGCCCCCACGATCTTGCGGACGAGGGAGAAGGTGTTGTCGGCGGGACCCTCCAGGATCATGGCCAACACCGGCGAGCGAGTGAGGAAACTCACGAGCTCTCCGTAGAACGGCTTATCGGCATGCTCGGCGTAGTGCGCCTCGGCCAAAGCCACACTGGCGGTGCGCAACTCGGCGGCCCGCACGGTAAAACCCTTGCGCTCGAAGCGGGCGATGATTTCCCCCACGAGAGAGCGCTCAACGGCATCGGGCTTACACATAACAAAGGTCTGGTTCATGGCGACCGAGCGTAGGAGGGCTTAGGCGTCCAAGACCAACCCGTGCACCCGGGCGGCCCGGCGGGCCGCGCCCACCGTGTAGAGCGACCCGGTGATGAGGACCACATCGGATACCGCCGCCGTCGCCAGAGCCAACGCGACGGCTTCCCCCACATCGGGAACCACCCGCGCCCGCCCTCCGAGACGCGTCACCACCGCCGCTAGGTCCGCCGCCGGAAGGGCCCGGGGCGAATCCGGGGTACAGCAGACCACCTCAACCGCGTCCTCCGCCCCCAATATCTCTAGCAATTCGCGGGGGTCGCGCCCGTCGAGCACCCCCACCACGAGGTATCGATCGCCGCGCACCGCAAACCCACTGACCAGCGCCTCCGCTACCGCCTGCGCGCCGCCGGGATTGTGGGCGCCGTCGAGGATCACCAGCGGGTCGCGCTGTAGCACCTCGAACCGACCCGGGTTGCGAACCGACGCAAAGGCTTCGGCCACCAGATCCCCGTCGAGGGGCCGGCCGAAAAATGCCTCGGTAGCGGCCAGAGCAAGGGACGCGTTGTCGCCTTGGTGGGCACCATGCAGGGCGAGAAACACCTCGTCATACCGCCCCCCCGGCGTGCGCAGATCGAGCACGCGCCCGCCCATCGCTAATGCGTTCCCGGTGCAGGCAAAGTCCACGTCGCGGTACCAGGTGGCCTCCGCAGGGGTAGCAGCAAACACCGCTGCAAGAGCTGGATCGGTTTCGCCCACCACAAAGGTGGACCCGGTCTTCACGATCCCCGCCTTCTCCTCGGCGATCCGACCCCGCCAATCACCCCGACCATCGGTGTGATCGCGGTCGATGTTCGTGAGGACCGCCACCGCTGCGTCCACCACGTTGGTGGCATCCCAGCGGCCGAGTAATCCCACCTCCACCACCGCCGCTGCTACCGCTTCATCGGAGAACCACCGCAACGCCGCCGCGGTGAGCAGTTCGAAGTACGACGGGCGATGCTGAAGGAGCGACTCGACACGGGACAGATCGGTCAGCACCTCCGCCAGGGCGCTATCGGGGATCGCCACGCCATTGCGAGAGATGCGTTCGTTGATCGTCTCGAGATGTGGGCTCGTATAGGTGCCCACCGTGAGATCGTGGGCACCGAGCAGGGCGGTGACGAGTCGGGCCACCGAGCCTTTCCCATTGGTGCCGGTGATGTGGATGGTGGGCTGCTGGTGCTGGGGGTCACCGAGAACCGCGCACAGCTCCCGCATCTGGTCGAGCTTCAGACCCTCAACGCGACCGGCTACGGCTGGGCTTGTCTCGAGATTGATGTGCTGGCCCAACCAGGCCAACGCCTCGGGGAGGTTCAGGACGCTGCTCGCCGCGGGCGCTGCTGGGCCGGCGCGTCCTTGCGCTTCACCAGAGTGGGGTTGACCTTATCCAGCACGACATCGCGATCGATGACGCACTTCTGCACATCGGTGCGGGAGGGGAGGTCGTACATCACATTGAGGAGCACCTCTTCGAGGATGGCCCGAAGGCCACGAGCACCCGTGCCGCGCAACAGGGCCTGATCGGCTACCGCGTCGAGGGCGTCGTCGGAGAACTCCAATTCGACGTCTTCCAACTCGAAGAACTTCTGGTACTGCTTCACCAGGGCGTTCTTGGGCTCCACCAGGATCCGGACCAAGGCCTCCCGGTCGAGTGGCGCCACCGCGCTGAGTACCGGCAGGCGGCCGATGAACTCGGGGATGAGACCGAACTTGATGAGGTCCTCGGGAAGCACACTGGCCAGCGCTGCCCCCGGGTGCTTCTCCTCATGCTTGCGGATGTCGGAGGTGAAGCCGATGCCTTTGGAACCAAGACGACCCTCAATGATCTTTTCGATCCCGGCAAACGCTCCGCCGCAGATAAAGAGCACATTGGTGGTGTCGATCTGGATGAACTCTTGGTGGGGGTGCTTGCGTCCCCCTTGCGGCGGAACCGACGCGGTGGTCCCCTCCAAGATCTTGAGGAGGGCCTGCTGCACACCTTCGCCTGAGACATCGCGGGTGATCGACGGGTTCTCGCTCTTGCGGGCGACCTTGTCGATTTCGTCGATGTAGATAATCCCTGTCTCAGCCTTCTTCACGTCGTAGTCGGCGGCTTGAATGAGCTTGAGGAGGATGTTCTCCACGTCTTCACCGACGTACCCCGCCTCGGTAAGAGCGGTGGCATCGGCGATGGCGAAGGGCACGTTCAGCATGCGAGCGAGCGTCTGCGCCAGGAGGGTCTTTCCACAACCGGTGGGACCGAGCAAGAGAATGTTCGACTTCGCCAGTTCCACCTCGTCGTGGTGGCTGGCACCGAACTGAACTCGCTTGTAGTGGTTGTAGACCGCCACGGCAAGGATCTTCTTGGCGTGGTCCTGACCGATGATGTAGTCGTTCAGGAACTCGTAGATCTCCTGGGGCTTAGGGAGTTCGTCGAAGCGCATCTCCGATGTCTCGGAAAGCTCCTCCTCGATGATTTCGTTGCACAGATCGATGCACTCATCACAGATGTAGACCCCCGGGCCGGCGATCAACTTCTTCACCTGCTTCTGAGACTTACCGCAGAACGAGCACTTGAGAAGCTCGCCCCCATCCCCGAATTTGGCCATGTTGCTGACCCCCGTTTGCCTCTCGTACCTGCTGGTTAGCTAGCCCGAGTGATCGGGCCAGCATTATCGGCCAAGGTTCGGGCCGTGATGACTTCGTCGATGATGCCGTACGCGAGCGCCTCATCGGCGGACATCACGAAATCTCGCTCCGTGTCCCGGTGGATCTTCTCGGAGTCTTGGCCGGTGTGGTCGGCCAGTAATTCGTCGAGTTGGATGCGCATCCGGAGAATCTCACGGGCCGCCAGTTCCACATCGGTGGCCTGCCCACCGGCTTGGCCCCACGGTTGGTGGAGTAGCACCCGGGAATGAGGAAGGGCCAGCCGCTTGCCCTTGGTGCCGGCGGCGAGGAGTACGGCGGCCGCACTAGCAGCCTGCCCGAAACAAATCGTGCTGATATCGGGCTTCACGAAACTCATCGTGTCGTAGATGGCAAACAACGCGGTGATGTCGCCGCCGGGGCTATTGATGTAGATGTTGATGTCGCGGTCGGGGTTCTCCGACTCGAGGTGAAGCAACTGAGCGCAGACCAAGTTGGCGATCGTGTCGTCGATGGGCGTGCCCAAAAAAATGATGCCGTCTTTGAGGAGTCGGCTGTAGAGGTCATAGGCCCGCTCGCCTCGGTTGGTCGACTCGACGACCGTGGGAACGAGGTAGTTCCGGATCACCGTTTCGTGCTGCCCGATGATGTCCATCAGTCTTGGTCGTCCGTTTCGTCGGCGACCTCGTCGGTCGCGGTGGGGGGGATTTCGTTGGTATCGGCTTCTTCGGGTGGGATCTCAAGCTCACTGCGCTCGATTTTGACACCCTCGGGGTCGAGAAGTTCAACCTTTTCGAGTAGCCACTCCAGCGCTTTGCGCTTCTTGATGTCTGAGCGTACCGCCGAGATCTGCCCCACGCTCTCGAATCGCTCACGCACCTCATCAACACTCTGGCCTACCCGCTCAGCCACCTCTTCGAGTTCGGTGAGGAGGTCCTCGTCGGTGCAGTCGATTCCCTCGGCGACCGCTACCGCTCGCAGCGCCAGGTCCACTTTTACCCCGGAGGTGGCGGTGTCGCGAAGTTCCTGACTGAACTGCTCCGGGTCGGTGCCGGTCATCTGCAAGTACTGGTCGAGTTGCATGCCCTGGGCTTGTAGGCGCATGGCGAGGTCTTGAAAACGCTCCTGCATTTCGTGGTTCACCATTGCTTCGGGGAGGTCGTCGGTGACCAGCGCCGCAAGGGCTTCGCCGGTCTTTTCGCGCAGAGCCATCTGGGCTTGGGCGGTCCGGACCCGCGTCATGCGGTCGATGAGGCTGGCCCGGAGTTCGTCGAGCGTTTCGAACTCGGATGCCGTGGCAGCCCAGGCATCGTCGAGGTCGGGAAGGACCTTCTCCCGCACGTCCTTGAGAGCAAGTTCGAAGAGCAGTTCGCGCCCTTCGTCGGGATCGGGGTGGGTGGCCGCGAAGGCGAGCGCCGCTCCGGCGGTGGCCCCGAGGAGGTTCTCGTCAACCTCCGGGCTGATCGCTCCCGAGCCCACCGTGTAACTGTAATCATCGGCGGTAAGCCCCGATTGAGCCTCGCCATCCAGGGTGCCAGCGATGTCGATGGTGACGGTGTCGCCGTTTTGTACCGGCCGATCAACCGACTCGAGGGTGCTGTTGCTCTCACGCATACGACCGAGTTGGGCATTGATGGCGTCGTCGTCGGGGGCGGGACGTTCCAACGTGACCGACAGCCCGCCATACCCGGGCACCTCAATGGAGGGCCGCACCTCCACGACGGCATCGAAGGCCACGTTGCCACCCTCGTGCCCGCCCGTCACATCAATCTCAGGAGGAGCGATGACATCGACGTCGTGCTCGATGACGGCGGCGCTGTAGTACTCCGGAAGGGAATCCTGCATCGCCTGCTCCCGGCCCACCAGCGGACCAAGGCGGGCTTCGAGGACCTTGCGAGGGGCTTTACCGGGCCGGAAACCGGGGAGGCGCACCTCCTTGGCGATCTTTCTGAAGGCGACGGTGATGGCCTCTTCGAACTCGGCCGCCTCCACCTCAACGGACAACTTGACCTTGTTCCCCTCGAGGGGTGCGACGGTGCTCTTCATGCGGACACCTACTGTATCGGCCGACGCGAGGGTCCCCGACATGCATCTGCCCTCCGAGGGCCTATCGTGCACCCGGTCACGGGGAGTAGCGCAGTGGTAGCGCACCTGCTTTGGGAGCAGGAGGTCGGGGGTTCAAATCCCCCCTCCCCGACCAGCTCCGCTACCGTCAGCCACGGAATCTGCGGGTGTAGCTCAACGGCTAGAGCCCCAGCCTTCCAAGCTGGTGGTGCGGGTTCGATTCCCGTCACCCGCTCCACGGTAGACCTGCGCACTCGCAGTCAGAGCCCACGCCACCCGGGTAAGGGTTCGTCAGTCGGGTGACCCGCGTGGGCCCAGCGCCCGCCGTGCCTCGATCCTCCTCCAAGTCACCGAGTGTGCCTACGCTGCTGACGTGACTGCGGCCACCGGACCGGGCGGCGTCCGGTGAGCGATCCCCAAGGCGACCGGCTGCTCGAACCGAGCCCGTTGAGGCGCCGGTTGGTGTCGATCGAGGCCGCGGCCATCGCCGGGATCATCTGCGCAGTCGGGTGGTCCCTCTCACTGCGGGGCCTGCTCGCCGCCCCCGACATCGGCGCGCCCGACGCCGAGATCGTCCGGTTCTACGCCGATCCCGCGACCGGAACGGCCGCGGTGGCCTGGCTGCAGGTGCTGGTGTTCTCGACGATCGCGTTCCTGTGGTTCGTCGGGGTGGGTGCGGGGGCGGATCGGCGACAAGGAGCCGAAGCTGTTCGGCACCGTGTTCCTCGGCGCCAGCATCCTCCTGGCCGGGCTCCTGTTCCTGGGGGCCTCGCTCCTGGCGGCACCGTCGCTGCTCGTCGCCGTCGGCGACAAGGCGCCCGCGCCAGGCGCCGCGTCCCTCACCCGAGCCGCCGCCGCGGTGCTGTCGGTGTTCGCCCCCCGGATCGCCACGCTGGTGATGTTCTCGACGGCGAGCCTCGGCCGGGCCACCGGCGCCCTCCCCCGCTGGCTGGTGTGGCTCACCTTCGCGGTGGGCGCCGTCGAGCTCGTGAACTTCTCCATCGCCATCCCGACGATCTACCTCGTGCCCGCCTGGATCGCCCTGGTCAGCATCGTGCTGCTCGTCCGTCACCCTTCGCATGCCTTCGAGCTCGACCAGCAACCGGCTGGGGAACCCTGACAGCCGCCAGCCGAGTACCGATCAGCGGTGCGCCTCGACCCACGCCAGCGCGTCCGCGTAGGCGCGCTTGACCGTCGCGCCGACGCGCTCGTCACCCGGGTACACGCTGTCGGCGCCGATCACCTCGGTGATCCCGGTAACGGCCAGCTGCTCGATGAGCCGCTCGTTGGCCGACACGATCATCAGCCGGCTGTCGACGGCTTCCAATGCCTTCGCATAGCGGTGCAGGACGTCCATGAAGGTGGTCCCCAGGTCGCTGCGGCCCCGCATCCGGAGGATGACCACCGAGTTGGTCGACCCCGGCCCGACGGTCGGAAGCGTCGCCTCGAAGACGGGCGCCGCCGCGAAGAACAGGCTCCCGTACGGCTGCAGCACCACCACCTCGTGGGCGGGCAGCTCCGCCGGCGGGTCCACCTCGACCAGGTGGCCATCTGGGTCGAGGATCCGACGGCGGGCCGTCACCTGGTTGGACTGGCGCGTGACGTGAAGGATCACCGATAGGCCCACTCCCAAGAACACCGCGTACTGGAGCGGCATCACCAAGGTCAGCAGGAACGTGACGCTCAGGACCGCCTTCTGCACCGAGCCTGTCCTCCACACCGACTGCAGATCGGCCGCGCTGATCGTCCGGTAGCCGATGAGCATCAACAGCCCCGCCAATGCCGCCATCGCGATGTGGCCGACGGCCTCGCCGAACAGGAGGATCACCAGCGCCATCACGACCGCCGCGACCAGCAGCGACTGACGAGACCGGGCGCCGGCCTCCTTGTTGATCGCCGACCCCGACACCGACCCTCCCACCGGCATGCCCTGCAGGACGCCGGACGCCACGTTGGCGGCGCCCTGACCGATGAAGTCGCGGGAGGCGTCCGGATAGCTGCCGTCTGGATTCGGGTAGTTCGCCGAGATGCCCGAGCCCTGCACCAGTCCGACGAAGGCCAGCGAGACGGCCGGCAGGACCAACAACGGCACCAGCCGCAGGAGCGGCAGCTCCGGGCTGGGCAACGAGTCGGCGACGATGCCCAGATCACTGAGCGTGGCGACGCTGCTCCAACCGGCCAGCGCCGCCGCCGCCGCGGAGGTCGCGAGGACGGCGACGACCAGGCCGAGTGAACCCAGGCGAGTCCGCTCGAGCAGCACGATCAGGGCGATGGTCGCCAGACCGATGAACAGGGTGCGGGCGTCCCACTCGCCCGGGTGGATGAGGGTGTTGAGGGCACGGGTTAGCCGGTTGGCTCCCTCCGCGCTGTAGCCGGTCAGGTTGACAAGCTGGCCGAGCACGATGTTCACGCCGACCGCGTTGATGAAACCGACCATCACGGCATTCGAGACGAACCGCAGGACCGTCCCGAGTCGCAGCAAGCCCGCCGCGAGCATCGCCACCCCCGTGAGCACCGACAGGGTCACCAACGCCCGCGTCGGGTCGTCCGCATCACGGATGGCAGGCACATCGGCGATCACCATCGCCATCGCTCCCGTGCCCTGCACCGCCATGAACGACGAGCTCGTGAACAGTGCCCCCGTCGCCGTCCCCACCATGTAGCCGTAGAGCCCGGCCAGCGGGTTCACCCCGGCTAGCAGACCGGTCGCGAGACCGTCAGGAACCGACTGCACCCCCAGCACCAGGCCGGCCACTCCGTCCTCTTTCAGAGTCCGCCTCTGGAACGGCCCCCGCCGCCTCGCCGCCTCCATCCCGTTGCTCACACCCCCGGATCCTATTGGGTGAGCGCCCGTCTGCGTTTCGCCCCGGCGGTCCACCGATGCTCCACCTTCTGCCCACGCGTGTCGCGCCGGTCCTCGTTGGTCGGCGGGGTCACCCTCCCCTGCGCCGCGCGAGGCATGGCCACCTCCGACTGACGCTCTTAGCCGGTCGGGTTGGCGCCTCCGGCAGGATTCGAACCTGCGACCGTCGGATTAGAAGTCCCACAAGACGGGTGTTTGCTCGTCGCCCCTAGTTGGCTCTGGTCCACGTTTACCCTGCTTAGAGCCCCTATTCACGGGACTGGTTAGAACAGGCCGGCACCGGCACAACGGGAGTTGGTCACGCTCTCGTGACCATTCTGTGACCACCGGCCGGGCTAGGCGGATCTCACCCGGTCGCTGCGGAGATGATGCTGACGAGGATAATTGCACCGAAGATGCCGACGCCGATCCATCCGAGAACAATTCCAACGGTCGCCATTCCTCCGCCCTGCTGTGTGCCCCGCATTTCGTCGATTTGTTTCCGGGCCATGTAGCCGAACACCAGAGCCAGAACCGACCCGATCCAATAGATCCACACGATCCCGAGGACCATCGACGCGACGGCCATCCCGTTGGTGGTCCGCTGGACATAGCCAAACTGGATCGGCGCAGCGAGTTGGCCGGGTGGCGGGGGTAGCGCTGCCGTCTCCGGCGGGTACAACTTGCCGTCGCTCGCGGCCCACCACCCCGGACCCTGGCTCTGCTCGCTCACTGAACCCCCGGCCTCCACCCACGCCACTTGTGGTCGAGACCCTAAGCGTCAACTAGCCGAGGGCGGCGAGGAAGCGGCGGCACGCGTCGTTAAGGCGGGAATCGACCAGCCTGGCGGGGGCGGTAGTGGGTCAGTCTGGAGCCCGCCTCCAGGGTCTTGGAACGACCTCCGGGCCCTTGGCCCCTGCGTCGGTGCGTGAGCCTGGTCCGATCCGCACGAGGGGCCCGGGGCAACGATGCACGGGGCAGGCGGTCACGGGGCCGCTCGCGTGGATCAGGTGCCCTCTGGCGCATTGGTACTGGTACGGCGGGACGTACTTCGCATCGGCTCGCGTGGCCATGGCGATCCTCTAGGCCGTGGTGCCGTTGGCATCACTGTTGGCATCACCGGGACAGCCGAGACCGGCCGACACCAGCCGACAGAGCCATCGGGTGATGCCCGGAACTCCAGGTAGAGCCGACAAAGGCCGACACCAGCCAACGACCGGAGGTGCTTTGGGAGCAGGAGGTCGGGGTTCAAATCCCCCATCCCCGACGGGTTCTCCCGCTCACGGAAGGTGGTTCCACTCGCGATAGCCTGCCGGTGATGAAGCCCGTCGATGCTGTGGTGGAGCGTCCCGTGGTGTTCTTCCACGTGATGAAGTGCGCGGGATCCTCGGTGCGGGAGGGCCTCACCATGGGCCTGGCCGGATATCGAGACGGCCCTGAGGTCTTCGAGCTCGACGGAAACGCGGCCAAGACCGCGGCGGGCGGCACCGTGAGCGGTGATCTGGCGTTTCGAGATGTGCTCCTTCCCTACGTGGTGGCGACCCAACATCCGGCAGTGGTCCTCGGCCACTTTCGCTACCGGGATTACCACGCGCCCCTCATGGAAGCCGCGCACCTAACCACCGTCCTGCGCGATCCGGTTGAGCGCCTTGTCTCGCTCCACGCCTATCGGCGTCACCAGCCCGGTGTGGTACTTCCGGTCTCACGTGATCTGAGGGAGCAGATCGCTTCCAAACAGTGGAACCACGAGGGCCATCGATACGTCTCCACCTTCTGCGGGCGTGATGACCTTGACCCATACTCAGAGGAGGCGATCGCCACCGCCGTGGCGAACCTCCGACGGTTCGCTGTCGTCGGTTCGGTTGAACGACTCGACGACTTCGCGGCACGAGTCTCAGCGCTAGTGGGCGCGCCGATCGCGTTTCCCGTGCTCAACACCCGGCCCGCCCTTGCGGTCACCGAGACCGACCCTGAGTTTATGGCCGTGATGCGTGATCTGTGTGCGGCCGACATCGCGGTCTACGAGCAGGTCACCGGCTTCGCCAGCTAGGGCTGGAGCCATCTGGAAGCGCCGGACTACCCTCTCCGGAACCCTGCGGGTGTAGCTCAACGGCTAGAGCCCCAGCCTTCCAAGCTGGTGGTGCGGGTTCGATTCCCGTCACCCGCTCCGCGCAGACCCACCGCCGCTCGTTGGCTGGCCCCCTAACCCCACTGGGGCTGGCTGGGCAACCGCCAGAGCCACCCAGTCGGCTGGACGCAATGCACCGGCGCGCTCAAGTAATCCCTGGCTCCCGCCGACAACTTGAGGGCGCACCCCGGCGCACCACATCCAGGAGCTGACATTGTTCAACGCCCGCCCCACCACCAAGACCGCTGGTCTGGCATCGACGCAGGACCCGATGCCCTCATGATGGCCACCACCCAACTCACCGCCTCTGGGCATCCCATCGAGATGCGCCACGTCATCGGCTGGTACGCCGGTCGAGGAGTCCGGATCGTGGTGGCAGCCGCCGCCGCCCTCGCCGTCATCGCCACGATTTCGCTCCTGGTGCTGGCGGTCAGCAGCTACCGCCCGATGATTGTGCGGGGCGAAGGCATGGAGCCAATCTTCTCTACCGGTGACGTCGTCGTCAGTCAGGTCGTGGCGGCCTCGTCCATCAAAGCCGGTGACGTCGTGACCTACGTCGATGGAATGCGCGGAGGCGCGCTGGTCACCGAGCGAGTGCTGGAGGTGACGGCGAGCGACTCCGAGTACTCCTTCACCACGATGGGTGCCGGCAGGACCTCCGTTGAGCATCTCGCCGTTGCCATCGACGGCGAAATCGGCCGGATCGCCTACCAGCCCCCCGGGCTTGGTCGGATCCTCGACCTGACCACCTCCGCCACCGCCCGACTCGCTGCCATGGCGCTCGTCGCACTCCTGTTGATCCGTCCGGTGGTACAACGAGCCCGCCTCGAACTGAGCCTCTAGACGGCGGCGGCGCCACCTGGCCCTCATCGGGGCTCGGGGCGCCTCCGGCAGGATTCGAACCTGCGGCCATCGGAATAGAAATCCGCTGCTCTGTCCAGCTGAGCTACGGAGGCAGAGCCGAGCGTAGGCCGCGAGGTGAGCCGGTCAATCACGGTTGAGGCGGGCCCTTCCCCCTAGCCTATGCTGGCACCTCCCGTGGTGGCCGTAGCTCAGTTGGTTAGAGCGCCAGGTTGTGATCCTGGATGTCGGGGGTTCGAATCCCCTCGGTCACCCCATGCCACTGGTAAACCAACCAACAGTGGGCTTCGTAGCCTGGGCCAACAGCGCCTAGGCTGCCAGCCCACTTGCCCCTCTAGCTCAACTGGTCAGAGCGTCGGACTCTTAATCCGTAGGTTCTGGGTTCGAGTCCCAGGGGGGGTACGCCGCACCTACCAGGGCTTTCCAGAGCGAAGGCCCTGGTAGGGCCAGGGTGCGGCCGGTTCGGCGGGTAGTAGATGCCCCCACGATCGAGCGGCGATCAGCTACAGGGGCGCGAACAGGGGCGCAACTACTACGGGGCCCGGATCCTGCGGCTCACGAGCGTCGCACGTCGCGACTGGGCCACTCGGCGACCACCCGATACCATCAGCGTCGATGTCTCTGCGCCTGTCCCGTTGGACCGCTGTGTTGGTCCTTCCGCTGTTGGCGGGCGCCCTCCTCCTGATGCACGGCCTCGACGCCGGGGCGAGCGAGGCGGCTCCGCACGCCTCTGTCTCCGGGTCAGCGCCTCACGAGCACCACTCCGCCCCGGTGCACGACGAGGACCACGGCTGCGACGACTGCGCCGGTCACCTAATGGCAGCCTGTCTCGCCGTAGTTGCGAGCATCGCGACCTTCTCGCTAGCTCGACGGATGATCCGGGGCCGATGGACTACGAGCACACCGTCCATTTTGTCGCATCTGATCCGGAGGGCACGAGAGCTACTGCCACCGCCAGACCCCGTGTGGGTTCGGCTCGCGGTCATTCAACGTTGAAGCAGCACTCCTTCATCTGAACCCGCGACGTCTATCGCGTCGCGTCCACCCATTCCGGTTCTCTCGAAAGGAGCGCTCTCATGCGCCGCACCCTCACCTTCGCTCTACCCCTGTTTGCCCTCGCCCTCGCTCTCGGCGCCTGCGGCGATACCAACGACACCGACGACTCCGCCACCGGAGGCACCACCCCTCGGACAATCGAGATCGAGATGCGCGACAACACCTACTCCCCTGACGCCGTGAGCGTAGAAGCTGGTGAGGAAGTGCGGTTCGTGTTCACCAACTCCGGCAAGGCCACCCACGATGCCTTCATCGGCGACGAGGCAGCCCAGGGCGACCACGAGATGGAGATGAACGGCGACATGGGCGGCGAGGACCACACGATGGGAGAAGCCGACGCGCTCACGGTCGCACCCGGCGACAGCGGTGAGCTCGTTCACACCTTCGAGTCCGGGGACGACGGACTGCTCATCGGCTGCCACGAGCCCGGCCACTACGAGGGCGGCATGCGCCTCAGCATCGAGGTCTCCTGAGGACGCCATGAATGTCGTGGCCGTCCTCGCCTCGATCCCTAGCCCCAGCAGCAACGCCATCCACTTTGGACCGTTCCAGCTCCGCGCCTACGGCCTCGCCATTGCCGTTGGCGTCATCGTGGCCGTGCTCTTCGCACAGCGACGATGGGCCGCTCGCCCCAGGCCATCGAGATCGCTATGCAGCGCCCGAGGTTCCTCGACACGATCGAGGGTGCGATCCCGATCATCTCCACCGACACCGACCCGGACGACGACGAGCACATCATCGATGTAGAGGCCATCGAGGGTTAGGCCCGTACAAGCATCTAGCCGGGCCGTACGTCGGCTCCAAGTGTGGCGAGGTATCTCCGGACCCTTCACACCGTTGGCACGGCTAGAGGTTGAGCCGAGCTCGCCCTCGACCGCGGCGGGGTTCTGGGACCGTGGCCGAGCCCACGAGTCCACGCCCACCGCGTTCCGCATGGGAATGACCTCAACCCGCAGATCAGGGGCTTACAACCGAACGCAGCGCCAGCACCTACCTCGCAGAGAGCGCGGCACGAAGTTCCTCGACGCGCCTGGGTACGGCGCTCCACCAGACCCATCGACCCTGCTTCTCGCCCACAATCAGTCCAGCTTCGGCAAGGGCCTTCGTGTGGTGGCTGATCGTTGGTTGCGACTTCGATAGCGGCTCCAGGAGGTCGCACGAGCAGACCGGTCCGCTCGAGGCGATCAGGCTAAACAAGCGGAGGCGAACGGGGTCGCCCAACGCTGCGAACGCTCGGGCGAGAGGTTCGGCGTCGGCAGTATCGATGGGCTGAACGAGGACCGAACAGCAGCCCTCCGTTGTCGTGCCGGTCTTGGTCTCCATACGTCCTCACTGTCGTATTGACATCTGTCGATCTATTGCTACGGTGTCAATCGACAAGAGTCAATCTAAAAAAGGTCACCATGTCTCGCCTACAACTCGCTCTCAACGTCCCGAGCCTGGACGATGCCATCAGCTTCTACTCGAAGCTCTTCGCAACGGAGCCCCACAAGATCAAACCGGGCTACGCCAACTTCGTCATTGCGGATCCGCCTCTGAAGCTCGTGCTCTTCGAACAGGCGGGCGCGGAGGCCCGGCTGAACCACCTCGGGATCGAAGTCCCGTCCAGCGAAGACGTCAGCGCCCACCAGGCTCGGCTTGCCGACGACGGTCTTGCCCCGGTCGAGGAGAACGGCACCTGTTGCTTTGCTCAGCAGGACAAGGTGTGGGTAGACGGACCCGACGGCCCATGGGAGATCTACACCGTGCTGGCCGATGCCGAGGACTTCGGCGCGTCGTCCACTCACACCGACGACTCCACCGATGCGTTGTGCTGCGGGTCAATGCCCGAAGCTCAAGTTCGCTGCTGCTGACTCAGTGGACCATCCCCTCTCCCGGCGCATCGCCGCCGAGGCCATCGGTACCGGGTTTCTCGTCGCCGCCGTAGTCGGCTCAGGGATCGCCGCCGAACGACTCTCGCCGGGAGAGGTCGGTCTCCAGTTGCTGGAGAACTCGACCGCGACGGTATTTGCGCTCACCGCTCTCATCCTCACGTTCGGATCGGTATCCGGAGCTCATTTCAATCCGGCGGTCACCCTCTCCGAACTCGCCGGAGGGCGGCTTCAACGACGTGCTGTACTCCCCTACATGGGCGCACAGGTCGCTGGAGCCTGCCTCGGCGCCATCCTGGCCAATCTGATGTTCGACCTGCAGGCCGTGACGGTCTCGACCAACGATCGACTCACCCCGGCGACTTTCCTCTCGGAGATTGTCGCAACCTTCGGGCTCCTTACCGTGATCCTCGGCGTGGTGCGGTCCGGACGGTTTGCCGCTGTCCCGATCGCAGTGGCGGGCTACATCGGAGCCGCGTACTGGTTCACATCGTCTACGAGCTTCGCCAACCCCGCAGTCACGATCGCTCGAACCCTTTCCAACACCTTCGCCGGGATCAGTCCTGGCTCTGCGCCCGCCTTCATCGCCGCTCAACTCATCGGTGCCGCGCTCGCCGTTCTGCTCGCTCGATTCCTATTCCCAGAACCAGAGCCCTCACTGCAGGAGGTCCTCAATGCCCGACGTTGACCCACCCGGCAACGACCAGCAACTCGCCATCAAGACCACGGCGAAAAACCGCCGCCACGACTTCGACAGCATCTTCGGAACAGGAACGCTCGAACTACTCTTGCCGGCGGGTTTGGAGCAGTTCGCGCACCGAACCAAGTTCACCAGATTCTTCCATTGATGGCGGAACGGTCCGCCCGGCAACGTCTCGACGCACCGGCGAAGGTCGAGGGCGAAAGCCATTCCGGCCTTCCGACCGTCCTGTTCCTATGCGTCCACAACGCCGGGCGATCGCAGATGGCACTCGGTTGGTTCAAACGTCTCGCCGGTGATCGAGCGGTCGCGTGGTCCGGCGGTTCCGAGCCCGGCAACGAAGTGAACCCCACGGCGATCACAGCAATGGCCGACGTCGGTATCGACATCACCGCCGAATTCCCCAAGCCATGGACTGACGAGATCGTTCAGGCGGCCGACGTGGTCGTCACCATGGGATGCGGAGACGCCTGCCCGTTTTTCCCAGGCAAGCGCTACGAGGACTGGGTGCTCGCTGATCCGGCCGGGCAGGGCATCGAAGCCGTCCGGCCCATCCGTGACGAGATCGAGCAACGGGTGCGCGATCTCCTTGCGTCGCTTGGAGTGGCGTCCCGGGACTAACGCCGGAGTCAGCGAGCAGGAACGGGGAGGACTCTGCGAGCTCGTCCACCGCCTCCAGGACACCAACCGGCGGGCCCAAGCCCCGCTAGTGCCGAGTCGACATCACGAAGCTTGATCTCGCAGACCCCCATCGTCCGAGGGTCGCCAGGATCCAGGAACACCGACGATCCCGCGCCGCTGACCGACATCGACTCCTTCCTGTCGCGGCCGGCCAGTCCGTAGGGGTGCAGGGCGACATTGGGATCGTCTGCACACTCTGCCTGAAAGTCATCGATCGCCCCTGGCGCGGGTTCGAAGGCGTGAATGTGCAGGGTCGCAGGACCCCGCTCGACCGCTCGCTTGAGAATCCGCCGGGCCCACTCCCCGCGGAACGCCCCGATGTCCAGGACCACGGCGGCCTCCGGGAGGTCGACGTCGATCAAGAGATCGGGGTCCGCGCCCGCGGCACGAAGGAACCCACGCATCGACCGCCGGTAGTCAACCGACTCCATCATGCTGAGTACCGCGGGGCTCAAACGCCCGCCCGTCGATGCCTCCGCCATGCGGTTATCGGCTGCCGAAGTTTCCGCGGCACCTCATAGAGGTCTATCTGCTTTAAATCTTTACCCAACGGCGGCCCTCGGTGCAACCGTCGGCGGCGCGTGACCGGTTGAGGGCGAGCCATCGGTCTTGGTCACCTCGGAACCCTGGGGAAAGAGGCAGCGCAGCAACGCCGTCGGACTTGGTCGCCCGAGATCAATCCAGCCCTCCACTCCCCGAACCCAAGACGCTTCCCAGTGCCCAACCCAAGTTCGCTTGCGGACGGACCTAACCCACACCCACCAGGGCTCTTCACAGCGGCGACCCTGGTAGGGCCGCGGCTCGGCCCCACTCAGTCGAAGTTGCCCTTCACCACGGCAGTGTTTGTGGACTTCGCCACGCCACCCGCCGTCTCTTGGGTGACCGCCAGACCGGTGACGTGATCTCCCGCCTGGAACACCACCGCCCGGTCGGGGTCCGCTCCCAGCAGACCCAGCGAAATCACCCCAGTATCGGTTACCCCCCACAACTGATACGTCTCCTCGGTCGTGAGGGCCGGGAGGGCCTCGGCGAGGAGATAGCCCGTCCCGTTCGACAGCAGTACCGCATCCATGGTCATCGTTCCATCGGCGGAGGACAACGCCGCGACATTCGTGGGCATAATGGCCATATCAGACTGCGCCGACTCCAAGTCCTGGATACGGGTGTCCTGTTGCACCACTACCGCCCCCATAACCCCGATCAGCACGGCCGCCGCGATGCCCAGCACCGACAGCGCCACTCGGCTCGGTCGACCCCGCGACATCCGATCAGCGGCCCCCGCCGTCGGCAGCACACCCAGGCGCAGGGGCGGGGGTGATTCCTCTAGTTCGCCCACAATGCGTTCCCACAAACCCGCCGGGGCATCCTCGCCCGAATGGCCCAACAGGGCGGTGACCTCACGATGGCCGAGCACCTCCTGCGCGCAACGCGGGCAGACACCGAGGTGGTCATCGACCAGTTGGCGTTCAGTCTCGTCAAGGGCATGCAGGGCATATGCGCCCAGAAGCTCTTCAATGTCGTCATGCTGGTAGATGCTCACCGGTCGGCTCCTTCCAGCCCCGCCGTAAGAAGGTCGCCGCGCAGTCGCTTCAACCCAGAGCGAATCCGGCTCTTCACGGTGCCTTCCGGCTGGTTGAGCAGGTCGGCTACTTCCCGGTAGGTGTGCCCACTGAAGTAAGCCAGGGAGATGGCTTGGCGTTCCATTTCCGGCAACCCGGCGAGGGCGGCCTGCACCTGGTCGGCCACCAGCAGGTCAACCACTTCGTGCTCGAGGTCGTAACCCGACTCCGCGGTGCGACGGGCGTCGCGCTCCTCACGCAATCGGCGAGACGACTCCGCCCGCAGTAGATCAACCGACCGACCGTGGCTTTGCGCCAGCAGGAACGATCGCAGTGAACCTCGATCCGGATCGAACTTGTCGGGCTGGTTCCAGAGCCTCAGGAACACCTCCTGCACGACCTCCTCCGCCAAGTTGATATCGACCAGCAGGCGACGGGCCAGCGCAAAGACCGCCCCGGCATGACGGCGATACGCCTCGGCTAACGCGTCTTGGCGGTAGCGCGAGATACCCACCACGAGGACGGCATCGCCGCTGACGCTCAGATCATCCAGAAAACTCACACCCGAAGATTCGGCGCCGATGCCACCCTCGGATGAATCAGGCTCAGACATGATCAAAGCGCGACACAATCTCGACATGGGACGTATGGGGGAAAAGGTCGATCAATTCGGCGTGACGCAGCTCGTACCCTGCCTCGGCCAGCAAGCGCACATCCCGGCCGAACGACGCCGAATCGCAGCTAATCAGGGCCAGTCGACCGGCCCGGGTCGCCGCCACCCGGGCCACCCCACTTGCCCCCAGCCCGGCCCGGGGCGGGTCGGCCACCACCACCTCGGCGCGGGCGGCGCCCCAGTGATCCACGTCGGTTTTCACGATCCTCACTCCCTTATCAGCGAGATTCACCCGGGCGTCGGCCACCGATGATGCCCCAATCTCCACCAGGGTGACTGGCCCCGTGGTGGGCAGCGCGCCCGCCAAGAGTCCCACCCCGCCGTACAGGTCAACGAGGTGACCCCCCTCGGCCACGCCCGCCATGGCCGCGCTCACCGCTGCCACTAGCGCCTCAGCCCCGTCAGGCCGGGATTGAAAAAACGAGCGGGCCGAGATCCGCCAACGCCGTCCGGCCAACTCCTCGAAATACCAAGCCCGTCGCCCCGCCTTCAGTTCCCCATCGGTCACCACCCGCACGCCGTCGGGCACGGAAGTGCGGTCGTCGTCGTGACTTACCACCACCAGTCGCTCGCCGGTGCCCGCTCCGGCCCGCAACACAACCTCGCCATCGGGGAAGCGACCGTGGGCGATGAGTTCCGCCAGCAGCGGGTGCACCACCAGGCAGGGATCCACCGGGACCACCTGGTGAGATGACCGCGGTCGAAATCCGAAACGCCCGTCCACGGCGACCCCCCGAACCGAGGTGCGGTACCCCGTGGCGGGAAGATCGGGACCGAGACCGATCTCTAGCTCCTGGTGCGCCTGCCGCCGCAGGGCATCGGCCACCATGGCCGCCTTGAAACGACGCTGAGCGGTGGCATCGATGTGTTGCCAGTCGCAGCCCCCACAGCCCGCCGCCACAAAGCGGCAGGGCTCGGCCACGCGATCGGCCGAGGGCTCGATCACCTGGGTCACCGTGCCCCGGGCGAAGTCCTTTTTGGTTTGATGGATGCCCACCTCAACGCGCTCACCGGGCAACCCGCCGGTGACAAAGGTGACCCGGCCAGAGTCGTCGCGGGCCAGGCCATCGCCCCCGGCCACCATCCTTGTAATCTCCAGCGTGACATTGTGCACCCGCGAACCCTAGGCGGCGCGCGAGGATGGAGCCGATGAGCGACCATCCTGGAACCGACCGGACCATCGAGATAGCCCCCAGTGTGCTCCCCGCCGACTTCGCCAAACTCGGCGAGGAGGTGGCGGCCCTGGAAGCGGCGGGCGTGGACCGCATCCAGTGGGACGTGATGGATGGGCGTTTCGTGCCGAACCTCACCTTCGGGCCCGACGTGATTGCCGCCTGCCGTCCCCATGCCTCGGTTCTCTTCGAGGCCCACCTGATGGTGGAGCAACCCGACGACCTAGCCAGCCGCTACGTGGACGCCGGATGTGGCTTGATCATCGTCCATGCCGAAGCCTGTGTGCACCTGCATCGAACCCTGGACCGCATCGCCGAACTGGGCGCCCGGGCGGCGGTGGCGCTCAATCCGGCCACGCCGGCGGTGGCCCTCACCGACGTGCTGGACCTCGTGGACCTCGTGCTGGTGATGACGGTGAATCCCGGCTTCGGGGGGCAGGCGTACATCCCCAGCATGGAGCCGAAGATCGCCGAGGTGCGGCGGATGGTGCTGGAGGGCGGCCACGACGTGGACATTGAGGTGGACGGGGGCATCGGCCCGAACACCATCGAGGCGGCAGCGGCGGCGGGCGCCAATGTTTTGGTGGCCGGATCGGCTCTCTACCGCGACCCCGAGGGTCTGACCCACGCCGTGAGCCAACTGCGCCAGATCGCTGAATCCACTCGTCGATGATCAGGCCGACCGGCGTGGTGTCGCTCCTACTGCTGGCAGGGGCCCTCGCCTCCTGCACCAGCGACGAGGGGAATACTGAGGCGTTCTGCAACACGCTGGCGGATGGTCAGCAGTACCCCAGCGTGTTCGAGGGCTTCAACCCCACCGACGCCAACAACGCCCTCGAACGGCTCCGCATCGCCCGCGGGGACTTGGAGGAACTCGAGATCGAGGTACCTCGCGAGATCCGCGAGGACCTCCAGGTGGAAATCGACTATGTAGAGGCCCTCATCGACGGCATCGCCGCCCTCGGCGTGGGGGCCGATCCGGACGACCTCACGGCCACCTTCCAAGCCGTGACCACCGATCACCCCAAGGTGCCGGCGGCAGCGGCCGCCTTGGCGAAATTCACCACGACGGACTGCTAGGCGGACTAGAAGGACTCGCCGCGTTTCGTGGAGACATGATCGATGATCCCGTACTCCTTGGCCTGCGGTGCAGTGAACCAACGATCCCGCTCGGAGTCGGCCTCGATCTGCTCCACCGGCTGACCGGTGTGAAAGGCGATCCGTTCGGCCATGAGGCCCTTGATGTAGATCAGTTGCTCGGCCTGGATGGCAATGTCGCTGGCCTGACCCCGCACCCCGCCGGAGGGTTGGTGCATCATGATACGGGCGTGGGGCAACGCGAAGCGCTTGCCCTCGGCACCAGCGCACAGCAAGAACTGGCCCATCGACGCCGCCAATCCCATGCAGATCGTGGCCACGTCGGGCTTGATGAACTGCATGGTGTCGTAGATCGCCATGCCGGCGGTGACCGAGCCGCCCGGGCTGTTCACGTAGAGCCAGATGTCTTTGTCGTCCTCGCCTTCGAGGTACAGCATCTGGGCGCAGATGATATTGGCGATGTCGTCGTTCACATCGGTCCCCAGGATGATGATCCGGTCTTTCAGGAGACGGTTGTAAATCTCGGAGGTGGGGCTGCCCATCGCAGTTTGAGCGGCGGGCATCGGGGGGAAGGATTGGTCGTGGCTCACCGTGATGAGGTTAGCGGTACGAGGCGGTACCCCCACGCCCTCTAGCATTGGCTGGTCGCACCAGTGGCGTAATCTGGCAGCCGCGCAAGGTTTAGGTCCTTGTGAGCTAACGCTCGTGTGGGTTCGAATCCCACCTGGTGCACCCCGCCATCGCTGGGGGGCGCTGATGCTCACCGACGGAGTATCACCGCCCCCCACCGAGCGCGCAGGGCGATGGCATAACGTTGGGCCCATGCAGGTGCGCGACCTCCCCACCCCCGCGTTGCTCGTGGACATCGGGGCTTTTGACCGCAATGTGGCCACCATGGCGGCCCGGTGGCCGGGGACCACGCTGCGACCCCACGTGAAGGCCTTCAAGTCCACGGCGCTGGCCGCTCGCCTCGCCGCCCAGGGTCACACGGCGTTTTGCTGCGCCACGGTGCGAGAAATGGTGGGGATGGCCAACGCCGGCTTGGGCGAGGACCTGCTGCTGGCCAACGAAAGCCTCGACTTGCACCGACTCACCCCTGCCCTTCGCCGCGGCGCGGCGCGCATCACCGTGGCGGTGGACTCCGAGGCCACCATCGCCGCCGCCGTGGCCGCCGGGGTGACGGAGGTGCTCATCGACGTGGAAGTGGGTCTACCCCGCGGCGGTTGCCACCCGAACGACGCCGGCCGCCTCGCCGATCGGGCCCGCGCTCAGGGTCTCACCGTGCGCGGTGTGATGGGCTACGAAGGACACCTGATGCGAGAGCCCGACGACAGCAAAGCCCAACTGGTGGAGCGCTCCATGGCCGTGCTGCTCGCGGCCCACGCAGTGGTAGGCGGCGAGGTGGTGTCGGGCGGCGGCACCGGCACCTGGGACACCAATACCTGGGTGAGTGAACTGCAGGCAGGCTCCTACTGCCTCATGGACACCGAATACGCGCCCCACGCGCCGGCATTCGCACAGGCGCTGTTCGTGAACACCACCGTGATCTCGATGTCGGCTAAGGGATGGGGTGTCCTCGATGCCGGGCTCAAAGCCTTTGGTATGGACCACGGCGATCCCACCGCCGTGGAGGTGGGGCCGATCTGGTTCGTGTCCGACGAGCACATCACTGTGGGGATCCCCGAGGGTTCCCCGGTGCGGGTCGGCGACCGTGTGCGGGTGATCCCCGCCCACGTGGACCCCACCGTCTCGCAACACGAGCGCCTCCACCTGATCGACGGCGACGAGGTGCTCGAGGTGTGGGACGTGGACCTGCGGGGCTGGTAGCACCCGGCGGGGCAAGCGCGTGGGTCTAGAGCAGCCGGGCCAGTTTCCCGAAGGCCCGCGACCGGTGGCTGATGGCGTGCTTTTCTGGGGCGGTCATCTCGGCGAAGGTGCGGCCGTCGCCCTCAAGGGGGGCCACAATCGGGTCGTAGCCGAAGCCGCCCGCGCCCCGGGGGGCTGGCACGATCCGCCCCGCCACCTCGCCGCGCACCACCACCTCCTGGCCATCCGGCCAGACCGCCGCCGCCGCACACACATAGCGACAACCCCGCGCCTCGCGGGGCACCCCGTCGAGTTCACGAAGGACGCGGGGGATCCAGTCCCCCTCGGCGGTCCAGCGGGCCGAGTGGATGCCCGGCCCGCCTTGCAGATGATCGATCTCGATCCCCGAATCGTCGCCCAGGGCCACCTCGCCGGTGAGGGCGACCAACGCACGGGCCTTGAGCAAGGCATTGGCCTCGAAGGTGACCCCGCTTTCCTCTACCCCGGTGTCGGAGGCCACCACCACGTAGCGGCCGCCCAGGATCTCCTGTACCTCGGCCACTTTGTGGGCGTTGCCGGTGGCCAGCCAGAGACGCATCAGCGAGGGGCGGGGGGCACGCTCAGCAGCTCGCGCTGCAAGGCAAAGATCTCCTCGATGCCGGCGGTGGCTAGGCCCAGCAGCGCGTCGAGTTCGGCCCGCGAGAAGGGGGCACCCTCGGCAGTTCCCTGCACCTCTACGAACCCGCCGAGCGATGTCATCACCACGTTCATGTCCGTGTCGGCGGTGGAGTCCTCGATGTAGGGGAGATCTAATACCGCCACACCTTGCACGACGCCCACCGAAATAGCGGCGCAGAAGGCTTGGAGCGGGTTGGCGGGCAGGCTGCCGGCCAACACAAGGCGCTCGAGCGCGTCGTGCAGGGCGATGTAGCCGCCGCAAATGGATGCCGTACGGGTGCCACCGTCGGCTTGGAGCACATCGCAGTCCACGATGACCTGCCGCTCCCCCAGTGCCGCCATGTCGCACACCGAACGCAGCGCCCGGCCGATCAGGCGCTGGATCTCCTGGGTGCGCCCGGAGGGCTTGCCGTCTTTCACCTCTCGACGGATTCGCTCCGGCGACGCCCCCGGGAGCATCGAATACTCGGCCGTGACCCAGCCCTTGCCCTTGCCTCGCATCCAACGAGGCACGTCATCGTCCACCGAGGCCGTGCACAGCACCCGGGTGTTGCCGAAACTGACGAGACAGGACCCCGCCGCCATGGCGGTGAAATCCCGTTCGAAGGTGATGGGACGCAGTTCATCGACGGCACGGCCGTCGGGGCGGGAAGCAGACATGATCGCATCCTCGCAGGCGCAGGGCGTTAGTCCCAGGTGACGGGGTGAACCTCGTCGAGTTCGGGGCCCAGCAGCGTTCGGCCCAACTCCTGGAACCAGGCCACATCGCCGCTCGAACACCAGTAGTGGCGGCCCGGCCCCGCCGAGGGCGGACGGGCCAAGGCCGTCCCCTGGAGGCGGCGACGGACCGCGAAGGCGGTTTCGTCGGCGGAGGACACCAGCACGACATTGCGTCCCATCACATCGCTCAACACGCGGGCCAGAAATGGGTAGTGGGTGCAGCCGAGCAGCAGCGCATCCACCTCCGCCTCCCGCAACGGGGCCAGCAGTTGCTGCGCCAACCGCACCACCTCGTCGCTTTGGGTCTCGCCGCGCTCCACAAACTCCACCAACCCCGGACAGGCGACGCTGGTGAGTTTGAGGTCGCCCGCCAGGGTGGCCACGGCGTCCTGATAGGCCCCGGAGGCCACCGTGCCGACCGTGCCGATCACGCCTACCCGGCCGCTCTGGGTGGCCAAGGCCAGCGACCGCACCCCGGGCTCAATCACGCCGATCAGCGGCACGTCGACATCCTCTTGCAGTTCGGCCAGACCGGTGGCGGCGGCGGTATTGCAGGCCACGATCACCAGTTTCACGCCGTGGTGGTGCACGAGGTACTCGATGATCTGACGGGCGAAGCCCCGCACCTCGGCCTGGGGGCGAGGACCGTAGGGGTAGCGACCCGTGTCGCCCAGATACACGAGGTGTTCGGCGGGGAGCAGATCAATGAGGGCTCGGGCCACCGTGAGGCCACCGAATCCGCTGTCGAACATCCCGATCGGTCGATCGTCCACCGCCCGAGGCTAGGGGGCGCGGGCCGCCCACTCGGGTTCCGTGGTCACCCAGATCTGCATGGAACTCCCCGCGGTGGGACCGGTGGTGGGAACGACCAGACCACCAAAGGTGTAGCCAAGTTTTTCCGGTACCCGGGCGCTGCGATGATTGTGTTCCTCGCAGCGGATCTCGAGGCGCGCCACGCTCTCGAGGCCCAAGCCCGCCGCGGTGAGGGCGGCGGCGGCCTCGGTGGCAAGACCACTCCCGGCGGCCTCCAGGCGCACCCAATAGCCAATCTCCAACGCCCCCGGGCCCAGGCGGTTGTGGAGCCCGCACCCCCCAATGACCGACCCGGCGGGGTCCAGCATGGAATAGGTGAAGTCCTGGCGTTGCTCCCACAGCAGATCCGCCGCGCTGAAGAAGGTGGCCATGCCCGCCCCCGTCGCCGGCTCGGCGGCCCAGGGCATCCAGGGCAAGAGGTGCTGGCGGCTGGCGTTGATGGCGGCGGCGGCCGATTCGGCTCGCTTGGCGTCGGCTCGTTCGAGCGACCGGCCGCCGCGCAGAACAATGCGAGGGGGCGGCGCGACCGGGAGCGGCGGGAGTGACTGGGGGGCAGCGGGCATGACCCGATGCTGGTCGCCGGGCGGCCGCGATGGAAATGGATTGAGGCTCTACGCTGCCGGGGTGGGTGACTTTACGATCTGGCATAACCCCCGGTGCTCCAAGAGCCGGGCGGCGCGGGCGATTCTTGATGAGGCCGACGTGACCTTCGATGAACGCCGCTACCTCGACACGCCTCCCACCCCGGCCGAACTGGAGGCAGTGCTCGACGCCCTGGGCGCGGAGCCGTGGGAGATCACCCGCCTGGGCGAGGAGGCTGCAAAAACCCTCGGCCTACGAACCCTCCCGCACGACCGCGCCGCCTGGATCGCGGTGTTGGTGGCCCATCCGATTCTCATTGAACGCCCGATCGTGGTGAGTCGTGACGGGCGCGCCGTGCTCGCCCGCCCCCCGGAGGTCGTGCGCGACCTGCTGTGAGCAGACCGTGGGATGGCGCCGCCTGGCCGATGGCCGGCCACCCCGGCGCCGGGATGGCCGCGACCAGGCGCAGAGCTAGAAGTAGATGGTGGCCTTGGCCCGGGCCTCGACGGTAGCGATGTCGTCGATCCACACCCCGGCCGAGAGGTACTTCCAGCCGCCGTCACACACGATCATGACGATCGTTCCTTCGTCGATGAGACCGGCGGCCTTCACCGCTCCGGCGAGGATGGCGCCCGAGGAGATGCCGGCGAAGATGCCCACTTCGGTGAGGCGGCGGGTCCATTCGATGGACTCACGCGGCCGCACGATGAGCCGGCGGTTCAGCAGGTCGTAGCCGTCGTTGTCGGTGAACACGGGGGGCACGAAACCGTCGTCGAAGTTCTTCAGCCCATCCACCATCTCCCCCGTCGGCGGTTCGATGGCCCAGAGTTGGACGTCGGGGTTCTGCTCCTTGAGAAAGCGACCCACCCCCATCAGCGTGCCGGCGGTGCCGAGGCCGGCGATGAAATGGGTGATCTCGGGAACGTCACGCCAGATCTCCGGACCGGTTCCCTCGTAGTGGGCCTTGGGGTTGGAAGGATTCCCGTACTGGAAGGGGAACCACCAGTCGGTGTGTTCGGCGGCCATCTCCTGGGCCCGCCGCATGGCGCCGTTGGATCCCTCGCCGCCCGGGCTGTCGATGATCTCCGCCCCCCAGGACTCCAACAGTTGCCGCCGCTCCACCGACACGTTGTCGGGGAGGACCACCTTGAGCCGGTAGCCCCTCACCTTGGCGATCATGGCGAGGGCGATACCGGTGTTGCCCGAGGTGGACTCCAAGATGACCTGCCCGGAGCCGGGTACCAGGATGCCCTCGCGCTCGGCATCGATAATCATCTGCCGCCCGGCCCGGTCTTTCACGGAACCGCCGGGGTTCTGCCCCTCCAGTTTGGCGAGGATCCTCACCCGCGGATTGGGGCTCAGCGGGGAGATGTCCACGATCGGGGTGTTGCCGATGAGATCGATAGCGGATGCGTAGACGGCCACGGGGGCGCTCCAAGGGGGAAAGTTGACTTCTTCTGTCGGGATTCTAGTGGTCGCTTAGGGAAACAACCTCTTCAGCGATCGCGCCGCCGCCGAGTTGATAGCTGCGCAGTACGGGTGCGTCTTGGCGAAGCGACACGATGACGTAGTGCCACGCCGGGTCTGGGGCTTGCTCCACATCAGTGACCGACGGGTAGGCATCGGTGTGGGTATGGCTGTGCATCACCCCCTGAATCTGGAGGCCGGCCGCCTCGCTGGCCCGATCGATACGGAGGAAGTCCCCGCCGTCGATCGAGTAGACCCGGCTAGAGGCGGCGGCGTTGCGGCAGGGGTGAAAGACCGTCACGCGGTTCGTGCCGGGGGGACCGGCGAAGAGGCCACAGGCTTCGTCGGGTAGCCCGTCGTAGGCGTGGCCCACCATCTGGGCCCACACGGACCGGGTGAGAAAGAGCACGAGGGGCACAGTACCGGTCGGCGGCAGCCCCTCC
>CAMDIH010000003.1 GCA_945898515.1 Candidatus Neomicrothrix parvicella RN1
CGATCTCCGCCGCCAACGCGGCCTGGAGCGCAGCGGCGGCCACCTCACCGTGCTCGTGCCAGCGGCGCGCCCAGGCACCGCCGTCGGTGGGCGTGATGTTCGCCACCTCAAGGAGCCAGGCGTCGAGAAGATCCTCCGCTGTCAAGGGAAGCACGACGCTGGCTGTGCCGTGGGGATCGGCCCAACGCAGCGCACCGGCGGCCACCACCTCGGCGGCACCGCTAGCGGCCAACCACTCGCCCACCACCCGCGAGGCCATTGGTCCGCCCAGTCGCACGATCACCTCGGGCGCCAGGTCCGCCAGACTGGCGCGCAGGAGGGCATCGGGAGCAGGGACCACCGGTGCCCCCGGCTCGCTCCACACGGCGGCTACGGGCGAGGCCAGCACCGGCCAACCCAGAATGGTGGCCACCCGAGCCACGGCGGCTCCCGAACCCGATCCCGGCCCCGCCACGATCACCCCGCGTCGACCGGCGAGATCCTCGGTCAACCCCACGGCCGGCACGCGCGGCACACCCGCCACCGGACGCCATGCCCAGGGCCCCCCACCGGGCCGGGCCGGGGGGAGGTCGCCGGGGGTGCCGATAAGTGGCTCCCGGAAGGCCAGGTTCAGATGCACCGGTCCCGGAGCGCCCCCGGTGGCCTCGGCATACGCCCGCGCCGCCAGGGCCCGCCAACCCCCCATCGCCGCCGCGTCCGCCACCCCGGGGGCGTGAAACCAGCGCACCGAGCGGCCGTAGAGATGGGTTTGGTCGATGGCCTGCGGGGCCCCCACACCGATGAGTTCGGGGGGCCGGTCGGCGGTGCAGACCAGCAAAGGCACCCCGGCGAGGTGGGCTTCCATCACCGCGGGATGCAGTTCCACCGCAGCGGTCCCGCTGGTGGTGAGCACCACGGTGGGCTCGCCGGTGGCGGCGCCCAAGCCCAGGGCCATGAACCCGCCGCTGCGCTCGTCGTGATGCACATGCACGGTGATTCGCCCCTCGGCCCACAAGGCGAGGGCCAAGGGGGTGGAGCGCGAGCCGGGGCACACCACGGCGTGGACCACGCCGTGGCGAGCCCATTCATCCACCAGGGTGGAGCAGAAGGTGGCTTGGAGATCTTCGGTTGAATCGACCATTGCACCCCTATCCGACCACATGCCGTGTGCCAGCATCCATGCCGTGAAGTTGTACGCCGATCTTGAAGGGGCCGGACCCCGCATCGTGCTGGTGCACGGATTTACCCAGACACGCCGCTGTTGGGGGGCTGAAGTCAACGATCTGGCGGCTGACCACCAGGTCATCCGCGTTGATGCTCCCGGTCACGGGCGCTCCCACGCGGTGGGCGCCAGCCTCGCCATGGGCGCGCAACTCATCGCCCACGAGGGCGGCGAGGCCACCTACCTGGGGTACTCGATGGGCGCTCGTTTCTGCCTGCAGTTGGCGTTGGACCACCCCTCTCTGGTGCGCCGACTGGTGCTGATCAGCGGGACGGCGGGCCTGGAGGATCCTGCCCAACGGGCGGAGCGGCAGGAACGCGATGGGCGCACCGCTCGTCGCATCGAAGCAGAGGGAGTAGACCAGTTCCTGGAATGGTGGCTGTCCCAGCCGTTATTTGCGGGTCTGCCTCCCGAGCGGGCTTTTCGGGCGGAGCGAATGGAGAACACCGTGGCCGGGCTCGTATCGAGCCTGGAGTGCGCCGGCACCGGGGCCCAGGACCCATCGTGGTCCCGCCTGGCGGGCCTGACCATGCCGGTGCTCGTGCTCGCCGGGGCACTCGACCCCAAGTTTGCCGCCCTCGCCGAGCGCCTGGCCGGCGAGATCGGGACCAATGCCACCGTGACGTTGGTACCAGAGGCGGGCCATGCCGCCCACCTCGAACAACCCGCGGCCTTCCGGTCGATCCTGCGCGCCTGGCTCGCCGAGCACCCCTGAGCACCCGTCGGGTCGCTCGGGTCAGTCCGGGGTGCACGGCGCCCAACGCTCGCCTCACCCACCACGCCCGGACATCCTCAGACGCCGCCCGTGAGCCGATACCGTGTCGCTCGGATTCCCCTCCCGAGGACCGCCATCGCCGCCCGCGGCAAGAGGGGTGCCGCCGCCGGGGTGATGGACATCTCCACCGGTGGGATCGGTCAGGGGCAACGCCGGGCTCCCGGAGGGGCCGGCACCGCGCTGACGGCCCGAGGTGACTACAACGCCGCCGACCCTGCATCCAACTCGGCCAGATAGACTCGTAGGCCGTGCTCTGAGTAGCCCCGAAAGCAGCCCCCGTGAACCGATTGACCCGCCACCACATGCCCAGGATAGGGATGACCATCGTAGCCTCCGTGGCGCTCACCGTGTCGGCCTGCGGTGGTACCAACGACGCTGATGGGCCAGAGGCCACCGCACTCCAGGAGGAACTTTCGGCGCTGTTTCAGCGCAGCGAAAACGCCGGATTGAGCAAGACGGTGGCCGACTGCTACGCGAACATTTTGGTGGAGGAGGCCGGTGTCCCGGCCCTGCAAGAGATCGACCTCACTAACCCGTCACTATCAGTTCCCCCGGAGATGAAAAAGGCCGTCGATGCCGCCTTCCTCCGCGCCAAGACGGAATGCCCGGGCATCGTGGCCGAGATCACCGCTAACGCCGACGCCAGCCCCAACTAGGCCCCCACCCAGCCCCCCGGGGACGTTCTAGGGAGCACCGATCCAGAGCCCGGCGGCTAGCAGCGCGCCGGTGACCAACTGCACTCGCCCGGTGGCCCCCAGCACCGGAATCAGCGCCGCCCCGCTGGCCCCTTCAAGTACTTGCACCACCGGTTGGCGGGCCAGCACGATGCCCACCAATGCCGCCGCCGCCGGACCGCGCCCGAAACCACCCGCCACCACCGGCACGGTCATGAACGCCAGCGCGAGCAAACTCACGTAGAGCACACGGGTACGACGATCACCGAGCCGCACGGCCAGGGTTCTCTTACCCGAGCGGGTGTCGCCGGGGATGTCACGCAGGTTGTTGACCACCAACAACGCGGTGGCCAGCAGACCCACCGGCACGGCCGCCACCGCCGAGAGGTCGGTGAGGTAACCCGTCTGCACGTAGGCCGAACCCACGGTGGCCACCAGTCCGAAAAACACGAACACGAACACTTCCCCGAAGCCGTAGTAGCCGTAAGGGTGCGAACCGCCGGTATAGAACCATCCCGCCGCCACCGACGCGGCGCCGACGAGTACCAACTCCGGTCCCACTGCCACCGCGAGCGCCAGGCCGGCCACCATGGCGACCAGAAACGAACCCAGGGCCGCTCGCTTGACGGCCGCGGCCGGTTGGATCCCCCAGCCCACCAGACGCACCGGACCGACCCGCTGGGCGGGATCGTCGGTGCCCCGCACCCCGTCGCTGTAGTCGTTCGCGAAATTGGTGCCGATCTGCAGCCCGAGAGCCACCACCCCGGCGGCGATCGCCCGCCACAGCTGTATCTCCACCACCCCGACGGCGCACGCCGTCCCCACCAGCACGGGCACTACTGCGGCGGGCAGGGTGCGGGGTCGGGCCCCGGCCACCCACGCGCGCCAGCCCACCGGTGGGTCGGACGGGGCGGCGGGAGTCATGACGTTGTCGAGTCTCACCCAGCAGTCCGTAACCTGCCAGCCATGGCCCGCTTGGTGGTGCTCGATACCGATGACCCTGCGTTCCTCGACGGCCTCCGCCGGGCCTGGGACGCTGGCGATGCGATACTGCCGATCGATCCCCGGTGGCCGCCCCCCGTCCGCGCCGCCATCCTCGACGCCGCTCGCCTCGCCGAACCGTGTCTACCGGGCGACGCGGTGGCCATCGCCACCAGCGGGACCACCGGCGCGCCTCGCGTGGCGATGCTCACCCATGCCGCCGTGGCCGCCTCGGCCAGTGCCACCAGCCGCCGGTTGGAGGTAGATCCCGCCGGCGACCAATGGTTGGCCTGTCTTCCTCTGGCTCACATCGGCGGGCTTTCGGTGGTCACCCGGGCCCTGATCACCAACACGCCCCTCACCCTGCAAACCCGCTTCGATGCCGCGGCGGTGGGGCAAGCCGCCGTCGACGGTTGCACCCTCACCGCGCTGGTTCCCACCACCATGAGCCGCGTGAATCCGGGCCTGTTCCGCACCATCCTGGTAGGCGGTCAGGCGGTGCCCGAAGAACGCCCGCCCAACGTCATCGCCACCTACGGGATGACCGAGACCGGCAGTGGGGTGGTGTACGACGGAGTGCCACTCGAGGGGGTGGAACTACGCATCGGCCCCGACGGCGAGATCCAGATACGGGGGGCCATGCTGCTGCGGGCCTACCGCGACGGACACGACCCCAAGGATGCCCACGGCTGGTTCCCCACCGGCGACTCGGGCAGCCTCAGCAACGGTCTCCTGAGCGTGCATGGGCGCGGTAGCGACCTGATCATCTCCGGCGGCGAAAACGTGTGGCCCGCCGCGGTGGAAGCGGCGTTGCTCCGCCACCCGAAAGTGGCCGAAGTAGCGGTCGTGGGTCGCCCCGACCCCGAGTGGGGGGCACGGGTGCACGCGGTGGTGGTGCCCATCGAGGCCACCGATCCCCCCACCCTGGACCAGCTCCGCCAGCACGCGAAGCAGTGGCTCCCGACCTCTGCCGCTCCCCGCTCGCTGCAGATCGTGACGGCCTTACCCCGCACCCCCACCGGCAAGATCATTCGTACCGACGCTTAGCGGCGGGCCACCGGACCGAGCAACGCTCCACCGTCGACCACCATGACATGGCCGGTGATCCACGATGCCATGTCACTGGCCAGAAAGAGCGCAGCGTTGGCAATGTCGACCGGCTCCCCGAGACGACCCAGGGGCATGGATGCCGCCATCCGCGTCTCGTTCGGTTCCCACAGCGCCCGGGCCATGTCGGTCTTCACCAATCCGGGGGCAATGGCGTTGACCCGCACGTTCGGGGCCAGTTCGGCGGCCATCGTGCGGGTGAGGTGCAACAGGGCCGCCTTCGTAGCGTTGTAGATGCCAATGGAGGGTTCCACCGACAGGCCCCCCACCGAGGCGATGTTGAGCACAGATCCGCCCCGCTGCGCTAAGGACCGTTGGTAGGCCAACTGCGTCCACACTAATGGGCCCCGCAGGTTCACCTCGAAGGTCTTGTCGTAACGCGACAAGTCGATCTCCATCGTGGGACCGATGTAGGGATTGGTGGCGGCATTGTTCACCAAGATGTCGATGCCCCCGAAATGCTCCACACAGTGATCCACGGCCGCCGCCGCCTGTTCGGGGTCACCGGCGTTGGCAGCCATCACCTCCACGTTGCCCCCGATATCGGCGGCGGCGGCCCTGAGGTCGGGCAACTTGCGCGACGTGAGCAGTACCGAGGCGCCCGCATCGGCATAGGCGCGAGCGATGGCTTTACCGATACCGCGTGATGCCCCGGTGATGAGCGCGACCTGTCCTTCTAAAGAGATTTTCACCCCCGAGACCGTACTGTGCGCCACGGGTTCCTAGGGTGGGGATGTGAACCGACTAGCCGCTGAGACCAGCCCCTACCTCCGCCAGCACGCCGACAACCCGGTGGACTGGTACCCCTGGGGGGAGGAAGCCTTCGCGGCGGCGGCCCTGACGGATCGCCCGATCCTGCTGTCGGTCGGCTATTCAGCCTGCCACTGGTGCCATGTGATGGCCCATGAAAGTTTCGAGGATCCGGCCGTGGCGGCGGTGATGAACGAGCGATTTGTGAACGTGAAAGTGGACCGCGAGGAGCGGCCTGATGTGGACGACATCTACATGGAGGCCACTCAGGCCATGACCGGCCGGGGCGGTTGGCCGATGACGGTGATCTGCACCCCCGACGGCCGTCCCTTCTTTGCGGGCACCTATTTTCCCAAGGAGCGACGCGGCGGCATGATCGGCTTCGTCGAGTTATGCGAGAGGATCGACGAACTGTGGCAAACCCGGCGACCTGAACTTCTTGCGCAGGCCGATCAACTGACCAGCGCTCTCGGACGCTCCGCTCTTCTCGAACCCACCGGCGACCTCCCCACCGTGGCCGACCTCGACGGAGCCATCGACATTCTCCTGACCGCCAGTGATTCCGAATGGGGGGGCCTGGGCCACGCGCCCAAGTTTCCGCAGCCGATGGCCCAAGAGGTACTCGCCGCCGCCGCCGCCCGCGGCCACACCGCAGCACTCGCCGCCCTCACGACCAGCCTGGATGCCATGGCCGCCGGGGGCATCTATGACCACCTCGGCGGCGGCTTCTCCCGGTACGCGGTGGACAACGTGTGGCTCGTGCCCCATTTCGAAAAGATGCTCTACGACAACGCTCTCTTGATCCGCCTCTATCTCCACGGCTGGCTCCTCACCGCCGAGCCACGTTTCCGCCAGACCCTCACCGAGACCATCAACTACACCATCACCGAACTGCGCCAACCCGGGGGCGGCACCAGTTCGGCGGAGGATGCCGACAGCGAAGGCGAGGAGGGCCGGTTCTATGTGTGGACCCCCGAGCAGATACGCGACGTGCTGGGCGCGGAGGCCGATGCCGCCATTGCCTTCTATGGCGTGGAGGCTCCCGGCAACTTCGAGCACAACACCAGCATCCTGAACCGGATGCACGCCCGTGGCGTGCTGGCCCGACCCGCCGAGATCGAAGCGGCCCGGCAGGCGTTGTTCGATGCCCGTGCCACCCGGGTGCGCCCCGGCCTCGACGACAAGGTGCTCACCGAGTGGAACGCGTACCTGGTGGCGGCGCTGGCTGAGGCCGGGGCCGCCTGCAACGAGCCGTCCTGGGTGGCCGCCGCGGTGGAAACCGCCGAGTTTCTCCTCACCCACCTGCGACGGCCCGATGGGCGCTGGCTGCGGTCCTGGCAGGCCGATGCGGGCGCCCGTCACCTGGCCTACGCCACCGATCACGGAGCGCTGATCGACGCCTTTACGCGTCTGGCTGAGGCCACCGGCGAGGCCCGCTGGATCACCGAGGCACGCCGGGTGGCTGACGCGCTGATCCACCTATTTTGGGATGAGGAGCGAGGCGGAGTGTTCACCACGGGCCACGATGCCGAAACCCTCATCACCCGCCCAAAGGATCTGATGGACAACGCCACGCCGGGGGCCAACGGCCTGGCGGCGGTGGGGTTGCTGCGCCTGGCGGCCCTCACCGGCCACGAGCCCTACCGGGCTGGCGGCGAAGCGATCGTGGCCCTACTGGGCCCTCTGGCGGTGGCCCAACCCACGGCTTTTGGCCAGGTGCTGGCCGCGGTGGATCTTCTGGTGCGCGGGACCACCGAGATCGTGATCCCCGGCCATCGTCCCGATCTGGTGGCCGCCACCCGCGCCCGTTACCTCCCCGGGGTGGTACTGGCGTGGGGGGAACGCTACGACTCTCCGCTGTGGGAGGGCCGGGAGGACAACCGCGCCTACCTCTGTCGGCACTACACCTGCGCACTGCCCGCCGACGACGCCGCCGCCCTGACGGCCCAACTCATCGCCTGAGCTGCTGCGCCGAGGCCGCGGCCCCCAGGCGGATCAGACCCGGACCACGATCTTGCCGATGTTCTCACCGAGGAACATCGCGTTGAGCGCCCGGGGGGCCGAGGGGAGGCCCTCGAAAATATGGCTGCGGTGCTCAAGACGCCCATCAGCCACCCACTCCCCCAGCGTGTCCATGATGTCGGCGTAGCGGCCCCAGGAGTCCCAGGAGATGAAGCCCTCCATGCGGGCCCGCCGGGCGATGAGGTTGAGGTAGTTGGCCGGGCCGGGCGGCTTGAACAGATCGTTGTAGGAGGAGATGGCCCCACAGAGAACGACCCGAGCGTGATCGGCCAGTCGGCCGAGTACGGCATCAAGGATCGGGCCGCCGGTGTTGTCGAAAAACACATCCACCCGCTGCGGACACAGCGCCCGCAGTTGGGCGGGGACATCGTCGGTGCGGTGGTTGATCACACCGTCGATCCCGAGGCCATCGATCAGCCAGGCGGCCTTCTCATCGGTGCCGGTGATCCCGATCACCCGGCACCCCAGGATCTTGGCGATCTGCACGGCGATGGATCCGGTGGCTCCCGCGGCGGCCGACACGACCACCGTCTCGCCCTGGGCGACCCGGCCGATCTCGGTGAGGCCCACATAGGCGGTGAGACCGTTGGCCCCGAACACTCCGAGGGCGGCGAGGGGATCGATTCCCTCGGCGAGGGGCGTGGTGAGCATCGGGTCGTCGCTCACCACGGCGTACTCCTGCCATCCGGTGAGCGTGGACACCAAGGCACCTTCGCGTACACGCTCGCTACGCGACGCCACCACACGGCCGATGCCGCTGCTTCGCACCACTTCCCCGATCTCGACCGGGGGGATGTAGCCCTCCGCTTTCGATAGCCAGGTGCGGACGGTGGCGTCGATGCCGATGTACTCGGTCTGCACCAGCACCTCGCCGCTGGCCAGATCGGCCACGTCCACCTCGTCGTGGCCGAAGTCGTCTTCGGTCACCAAGCCTTCGGGACGTTGAGCCAACACGACGCGACGGTTTTTCAGGTCTCCCACGGCGGCGACCTTATCGGGCAACCCGACCGGCCCGAGGCAAGGCTGGGTGGGGTGGGAGGGCTACCAGGACCCGCGATGAACGATGTCGGCGAGCGGCAGACGGCCCCGGCCCTGGGAGCGGCCGGGCCGATCTGGCGCCGGGTGCCCCAGGGCGACGGTGCCCACGCCTCTCCATCCGGCGGGTACCCCCAGAGCGGCCAAGACGGCCTCCTCGTGGTCGAACAGACCAAAGAAGCAGGCCCCCAAGCCGGCCTCCACCGCGCCCAGCAATAGATGCTCCACCGCCATGCCACCATCCACCCACCAGTAGGGCACCGGCCACTCCTGTTCCCTGCCGCCCAAACCCGCCGAGGCCTTGTCGGGCTCGGCGTAGCGGTCGACCCATGTCTCGGGCCGCACGAGGGCCACGATCAGCACCGGGGCGGCCACCAGTCCGGGCCAGCGAAAATCGACCCGCCGCTCCGGGGGCAGGGTGACGTCCCAGTAGCGAGCAGTCTGGCTCGCCCCTTCCAGCACCACGAACGCCCACCCCTGGCTGTTCCCGGCCGATGGGGCGCGCCGGGCTAAGTCGATCAGTCCATCGACCACGCTCGGGTCGATGGTCTCGGGGGTAAAGGCCCGCACCATGCGACGCCGCCGGACGGCGTCGCTCAGGTCCAAGAGCGAATCAGCCCAGTTTGGCGAGGTCTTCGGCCATAGCCCAGCCAAAGGCCACGAGGGAGTCGCCCCGCTTGAAGTTGAACCCCTTGAACAACGCCACCACCCCGGCCGGAATGGCCTCGGGCTTCAGGCTGTCGTGGTCGAACACCTCCGGGTGCGACCCGGTGCCCTTGGCGGTGAAGGTCCGATCGTCGTAGGACCCAGTATCCACGCCGAACCGCTTGGCCAACCGTCGACCCCAGGCCCGCTCCTCGCCACTCGCCTTGTGGTCGGGCCGGGGCACCACGTCGTTGAGTGTCCGCAACGCATCGAAGCCTGACGGCACGACGAAACGTGTACCCACCAAAACGTCTTCGTCGGGGAAGGCCAGCATGGCTCGGCGCAACTCGTCGTGCATGACCGCACGCAGCACCGTGTCTCGCTTGGCGCCGCGCTTGACCGACGCCAACCCCACCAGCACGGCGGGCGTACCGCCGATGCGCTCGAGGGTGGAGAAGGCGAAGCCCTTGAGCTTGCCGTTCTCGCGGGCCTGAGTCACCAGCACCCAGGCCTCGGCCTGCTTAGAGAGCAGGCCGGCCTCGTAAGGAATCGGGCCATCGGCGCACAGGTCGGCCAACTCAGCGAGCTCGGCATCTCCTAGTGCGGTGCAATCTTTAGTTTCGACCTGGATCGACATTCTCTTGCCTGCCCCCAGAAACCTCGTGGTTCGACCACCACAGTCCAGTAGACGCGGCCGCCGAACGCAATTCGACGCCGTAACTCCCACCGGCAAACCACCTGCTCAATGGGCGTGACCAGCGGGTCAGGATGCCCCTTAGGCCACGATGGCGCTCGCTCCCAGCATCACCCGTAGCTCGGCTAGGAGCGGGGGCACCACCTCCACCGTCCAGGCCTCCGGGAGTCGCAGGACCTGTCGCTCGCCGAGATGCAAGAGCACCGGCGACTCCCCCGGATAGGCCGCCAGAACACGCTTGAGTTCCTCGATCAACGTCTCCGACACCGCCGCCGCGGGGATGTTCAGCTGCAGCGGGAACCCCTCGCCCGACATCGGCTCGAAGATCTCGATATCCATGGCGATCAACTTGGGTTGATCGTCCCGGGCATCGACGCGCGCCTTCACCACGACGATGGCATCCTCGGTCAACTTGTGGCCGTGCTCCGACATCGACTTGGGGAACACCATGACCTCAACCGAACTCTGCAGATCCTCCAACACAAACACCGCCATCAGATCGCCCTTCTTCGTCCATTTGCGCTGCAGGGTCGTAAGCACACCGCCGAAACTCATGACGTGTCCGTCGGGTAGCTCGGCCAGGTCGGCCAGCGTCGCATCGGTGCGACGACGCAACGATGCCTCGGCCCCCATCAACGGATGGTCGCTGACGTAGAGGCCCAGCATTTCCTTCTCGAAACTCAAGCGTTCCCGTTTGGCAAACTCAACCGTGGGGATCGGCGGGCGCTCATCGAACATCTCGCCGGCGTCCTCTACCTCACCGAAGAGCGACATCACCCCCATGTCGCGTTCTCGGCGCCGGGCGATGGTGGAGTCGATGATGTGCTCGAAGGATCGCAACAAACCCTGACGGGTGTGCCCCAGGCTGTCGAACCCCCCGGCCTTGATCAGCGACTCGATGGTCTTCTTATTGAGAACCTGAAAATCCACCCGTTCCACGAAATCGTAAAAATCCTTGAACGGCCCGTTGGCGTCGCGCTCGGCGATGAGCAGACCCACCAGGCCGCCGCCCACGTTGCGAATCGCCGACAGGCCGAACACGATGGAACGCTCGTCGCGGCCCTCCCCTGTCACCGGCGTGAAATCAGCCACCGACCGATTCACGTCGGGCACGAGCACCAGGACCTTCATGGTGCGACACTCGGAGAGGTAGATGGCCGCCTTATCGAGGTTGGTCTTCACGCTGGTGAGGAGGGCGGCAAGGTACTCGGCGGGGTAGTGCGCCTTGAGGAAGGCCGTCTGATAGGCGATGAAGCCGTACCCGAAACTGTGCGACTTGTTGAAGGCGTAGTCGGCGAACTGCTCGATCGTGATGAACAGCGAGGTGCCCAACGCCTCGCCGTAGCCGGTGGCCTCCACGCCCTGCACGAAGGCCGCCTTCTCCTTCGCCATGACCTCACGCGATTTCTTACCCATGGCCTTACGGAGGTTGTCGGCCTGAGCGAGGGAGTAGCCGGCGAAACGTTGCGCCACCCGCATGATGAGCTCTTGGTAGATCATCAGGCCGTAGGTGTCGGCGAGCAGTTCCTCGGCATCGGGATGGAAATACTCAATGGGTTTGCGACCGTTCTTACGGTCGGCGTAATCGTTGTGCATGTTGGCCGCCATAGGCCCCGGTCGGTAGAGCGCCACGAGCGCCGCCACGTCTTCGAAACTCGATGGGGCCAACGACCGCATCAGCGCCCGCATCGGGCCGCTCTCCAGTTGGAACACTCCGATGGAATCGCCCCGGCACAGCAGTCCAAGGGTCTCGGGATCGTCTAGCGGGACGCCGTCGATGTCCAGTTGGATGCCACGAGTCTCCTCGAGAATCACCAGGGTGTCGCTGATCACATCGAGGTTCCGTAAGCCCAGGAAATCCATCTTGAGGAGGCCCAGTTCTTCCACCCCGTGCATCTCGTACTGGGTGACTACCGGCGTGTTATCCGTAGCCTCGCCCCCCACGGGCTTGCGCTGGATGGGGAGGTAGGTGGTGAGCGGCTCCTTGGTAATCACCACGGCGGCGGCATGAATGCCGTCCTGGCGTCGCATGCCCTCGAGCCCCTTGGCCACCTCGATGACCTTGGCGGCATCGGGATCTTCGTCGCGCATCTTGCGCAGATCCCCCGCCATGTTGAAGCCCTCCTCGTACTTCGGATCGAGATCCAGACAGGCCCGCAGCGGCGTGTCGCGGCCCATGATCAGCGGCGGCATGGCCTTGGCCACCTTGTCGCCCACGATGTAGGGATACCCAAGCACTCGGGCGGCGTCGCGCACCGCCGCCCGGGCCTTGATGGTGGAGAAGGTAACGATCTGCGCCACGTGGTCGCGCCCGTACATCTCGGCGGCGTACCGGATCATCTCGTCCCGGTAGCGGGAGTCGAAGTCCATATCGATGTCGGGCATCGAGACCCGACTCGGGTTCAGGAACCGCTCGAAAAGAAGGTCGTAGCGGATCGGATCGAGGTCGGTGATCCACAACGCATAGGCCACGGCGCAACCGGCCGCACTCCCCCGGCCTGGGCCCACCCGGATGCCGTTATCGCGGGCGTGTTTGATGAGGTCCCACACGATGAGGAAGTACGACGAGAAGCCCATCGTCTCGATCACCTGAAGTTCGTACACAATCCGATCCACGGTGGCATCGCTAAGGCCGTCCCCCCAGCGGCGGCGGGCTCCTTCCATCGTGAGGTGGCGGAGGTACTCGGAGTCGGTGGCGAAGCCCTCCGGCAGCGGGAACATCGGTAGTTGCGGCTTGCCGAACTCGATCTCCACATGGGCTCGCTCGGCGATCCACAGCGTGTTGTCGCAAGCCTCGGGAATCTCCTCGAACAGATACCGCATCTCCTGGGACGACTTCAGGTAGTGCTCATCACCGTGGAATTTCAAGCGATCCGGATCGCTCATGAGCGACGACGTCTGGACGCACAACAAGGCATCGTGCGCGACGGAGTCCTCGCGCGCCACGTAGTGGCTGTCGTTGGTGGCCAACAGGGGCGCTTGCAGTTGCTTGGCGATCTCGAGCAGGGCCGGATTCGTGCGGTGCTGGTCGGGGATGCCGTGATCCTGCATCTCAATGAAGAAGTTGTCGCGTCCGAAGATGTCTTGGAATCGCCCCGCCGCTTTCAGGGCCCCGTCGTGGTCGTCTCGGAGGAGTTTCTGCAACACGTGCCCGCCGAGACAGCCCGAGGTGACGATCAATCCCTCGCTGTGCTCCTCCAGTAGTTCCCAATCCACCCGAGCCTTGTAGTAGTAGCCCTCCAGATAGGCCCGAGAGCTCAGCTGGATCAGGTTCTTGTAGCCCTCGTTGGTCTCGGCGAGAGCAGTGAGGTGGTAATAAAGTTTTCTCCCACCATCCGCTTCGCCACCTCCGTCATCCATGCGGCCGCGTCGGGAGGGGCGCTCGCTGCGGTGCTCGTGGGCCATGTACAACTCGGAGCCGATAATCGGCTTGATGCCCTGTTGCCGGCACTCTTTGTAGAACTCCAGCACCCCGTACATGTTGCCGTGATCAGTGATCCCGAGCGCCGGTTGGCCGTCGGAAACAGCTGCCCCCACCACTTCGCTGATCCGGGCCGCGCCATCGAGCATCGAGTATTCGGTGTGCACGTGGAGGTGGGTGAAACTATCTGCCACTCCCGACCCCACCTCCTTCGACGGCCACCAGATGCCCACAGGGACATATCCACAACCTGTGGACGAATCACACGGGTGTGATTCGTGACCGTAGCACCGCCATCCCTGACCGGTCTAGGGGAAACGTCAGCGGTGCTGATCGGCGTCGAGTTGGCGGAAGGCGACCCGCAATTCCTCCATCTCGGCTTCGCCACCGGGGAAGACGATGGCACGCGCCGCCCCGGCGGAATCCAGGGTCACTCCCCGAGCGGTGAAGAAGAGCCGAACCCGCTCATCGAAGCGTTCGCGAAACACCTCCGCACCCTCCGGACCCGTCTCGGGAAGGATCGCCACCAGTCGGTGCAGGCGGTGATCGGAGGCGTGCACCACATGGTCCACGGCGCGCACCCCCTCCGCTAGTTGCCGACCTAGATCACGCAACACAGCCCGGCGTTGGCGGGTGGAGAGCGACTGAAAGGACGTGACGGGCACGTCGAGGGCCACCACGGAGAACAAGGTCTGGTACCGGAGGGCGCGCGCCATTTCTAGATCCGTCTGGTGGAGGAGGTAGCGGGCGTTGTGGAGCCCGGTCTCATCATCGATCTCGTCGTAGAGCGCCAGTTTGTCGAGGGAACCCTCCAACACCTGGGTGGACCAACCCCCCAGCGCGCCAAAAATCAGATAGGCCGCGGCCCGCGCGGCGAGCAGACCGGTGAACTCGCCGATACCAATGGCCTCGATGGCTGGGGTCCGCAAGGCTGCGTAGATGCCCGTGGCCACCACCGCCGCCGCCACCCCGCCGCGCATCCCGCCGTACACAAAGGCCAGAAAAATCGGCAGGAACAGCAGGGTGGCGACCACCTCCACGGTGTCGACCCCGCGCACGAAGGACACCAATGCCACCAACCCCAACACGGTTAGCCCGGTGATCAGCAACACCCTGCGGGCCTGGGTGTAACTGAGCCGAGTCAGTCGATCTGACAAGGGTGCGGTCACGAGGTGCCAGGCTAGTCACCCCCTAGTCCTCCGCAGGGTTTATGGTGACCTCATGCCATCAGCACTGCGGGCGCAAGTCGCCCTTGTGGTCCTCCTGGCCATTTTGTTGATCCCCATCGGTACGTCCTCGCTACGAGGGTTAACCCATGTGCTCACCTGCAACGAGGAGGCCGCCGCCGACTTCAGCGTGAACTCCGGGGGCGACGCCGCGGTCACCTCCTCGGTGACCATCACCCGAGGCGATGCCAACGACGGCACCACCAACGCAGAAGGGGATGTGACGGTCAACGAACTGTGCGGCGGACTGACCCTAGATCTGGCCGTAGGCACGGCGCCCCAGGCTGATCGGTTTCCCGTCACCCTCACCATCACCAACAACAGCGCCTACGGGTGGCGGGGTTCGGTACAGATGCAACTCGACAACACCGACATCCCGATCACCATCGGCCGCATCGATGCGGGCGGTGTCGCCAAGAACACCTTCGAGCTCCGGGTAGACCCCGACCGGCGCTACGAGCTCAAGGGCTCGCTGCTCATCGGCCCCTGAGCCGGGTTAGAGGTAGGCCCCCGGGGGGGCGCTGGGCGTCCCATCGGCAGGAGGGGCCATGCCGGGGGGCAACTCGCCTCGCATCTGCTCGAGTTGCTGACGGGCCACCATCTGTTGGGCAAACAGGGTGGCTTGGATCCCGTGAAAGAGCCCCTCGAGCCAGCCCACCAGTTGCGCCTTAGCGATCTTCAATTCCGCGGCGCTGGGGGTGGCCCCCTCGTCGAAGGGAATGGTGAGGCGAGCCAACTCCTCCTGCAGATCAGGCGACAGCGAGCCCGCCAACTCCTCGATAGACGTCTCGTAGATTTCACGGAGCCGATCTCGGCTGGGTTCGTCGAGTTCGCTCTGGTGGACCTCATCGAGCAACTGCTTGATCATCGAGCCGATCCGCATGACCTTGCCGGGCGACTCCACCGCTTCGTGGGGGCCATCGGGGGTTTCGGGCACGACGGCGGGCACGAGTATGTCGTCTAAAGCAGTGGGAACGGTATCGGACATGACCCGTACCCTACCGACCAAGACGACCTAGTGGGCCACGCCCGCCAGCAAAGGCACGAGCATTTCATCGGCGGTTAGAGACCCATGGCGACCCACCAGTTGAAAGGGTCCTGTATCGGTGGGGTCCTCGAAGGCCACTGTGCCCTTGGCCGCGAGCAGCACATCACCGAGTCGACTGGCCGCCGCCTCCGTCACCACAGGGCCATACCACCCCTGCGCGATGGCCTCGGCCCGGGTGCGCACCCAGGCGTGGTCACCTAGCCGAGCCCGACACGCCTCTTCGAGATCGGTGCGACGCCCGGCCCGGGCGTGGAGCCACCGAAAGCGACCCTCGCCCGATTGCTGGCCCACATGGGCCAGCACGTCCCCCGGCAGGGGCAGCACGTTGTCGCCGGTCTCCACCTGCCCGTGGTCGGCGGTAACCACCAAGGCGGTGCCGGACGGAAGTGACTCCAGAAGGGTGGCCACCAGGTGATCGACCCACCGCAATTCCTCGTCGTACTGGCTGCCGAGGCCGTACTCATGCGACACCTTGTCGAGCCCGTCGTAGTAGGCGTAGAGAAAGCTCTCGCCGTCCTTGGCCAGTCGGATGATCTCCGCCGCCAGGGTACCTACGGTGCGATAGCCGGTGAAACGCACCTGGTGGAGATGCGCCTGGGTGAAGCCCGTCGCCGCAAACTCCGCCCGGGTGATCACCGGTGGACGCTGACCTCCAAAACAGGGCTGCGACTGCATCCGGCTCGGGGCAATGGTGCGACGGGCATCACCGGATTCCACCGACCAGCGCAGCACATTGAGCACCTCACCCTCTACCGCCATCCGGTACCCCATGATGCCGTGCTCGCCCGGCGGCAAGCCGGTGGTGATGGAGGTGAGGGCGGTGGCGGTGGTGGAAGGCGCCACGGTGGAGATCGGTCCTCCCTCGAGGCCCGAGAGAGCCGGTGCCAGCTGACGGCGGGCGGCGAGTTGGTTCCAGCCCAGGCCATCGAGCACCAGCAGCACGACCCGAGGGGCATCGAGCGCCACGGCCGGCATCCACGGCGGGGTCTGGGCCGGGGGCTGGAGCAAGGTGGGCACCACGTTGGTGATGCAGGCGCCGTCATAGGCAGGGAGGTGGGGGGCATCGGACATGAACGGTACGACCGTACCGTGACCTCACCCCCTGCCCTAGGGTTGGGCCTGTGAAGGTGTCCACCCGGGGTGACTACGCCAGCCGAGCACTTGTCTCCTTGGCCCTGCAACCCGACGACACCGGCCCCACTTCTGTGCGAGATATCGCGGAGCGCACCGGCCTACCCCAGCCCTACCTCGAACAGATCCTCCTTGCCCTCAAAGGGGCCGGCCTCGTGCATTCCAAACGCGGCGTAGGCGGCGGCTACACCCTCGCCCGCCAGCCGGAAAAGATCACCCTCGGCGAGATCGTGTCGGCCGTTGATGGTCCGATTGCGCTGGGTGATTTCGGGGAACCCCACCAGAACGGTGCCTGTGACCACGAAGGCCAGTGCGTCCTCCTGGCGGTGTGGGCGGGCATCAGCGGTCGCATCCGCACCCACCTCGACAGCTTCACCCTGGCCGACATCGTGGCCATGTCCCGAGGGCAGGCCGATTGGCCCGACCCTGTCTTGGGCTAAGGAGTCCTCAGCGCAAGCGGCCGAGGACCTCGACGAGGTCGGCGGGAATGGGCGAGGAAAACGACAGGGGGCTCCCCGTAACGGGGTGGGCCAGTTCGAGGAGTTCGGCGTGGAGGAAAGGCCGGCCCATGGGGAGGGACTGGCGGGCACCGTCGTAGCGGTTATCGCCCACGACCGGGTGACCGATCGAGCGCAGATGCACCCGGATCTGATGGGTGCGACCCGTCTCCAAGGTGCAGGCAAGTTCGGTCACCGCCACCGGCTCGGTGAAGGTAGCGAGGACCTCATAGCGGGTGCGGGCCTCCTTACCGCGCGCGTCGATGGCCTGCCGGGTTGGTTCACGCATCGATCGAGCGATGGGAGCGTCGATGAGGCCGCGGACAGCATCGAAGGTGCCCCACGCCAGCGCCCGATACCGACGGTGAATCGACCGCGCCGCCAGCGCTGCCACCAGGGCCTCATAGGCCGCGGGGGTGCGGGCTACCAGCAGCAATCCCGACGTGCCCTTATCGAGACGGTGAACAATGCCCGGCCGGGCTGCGTCCACTCCCACCGCCACGATCTCGGGATAGCGGGCCAGGAGACCGTGCACGAGGGTGCCCGTGCGCTGACCGGCCCCCGGGTGCACCACCAGACCCGCGGGCTTGTCGATCACCAACAAATCGTGGTCCTCGTAGACCACCGGCACGACCAAGCCGGGCTCGGGCACCAGACGGGCCGCCTCGGCCCGATCCGGCACATCGACCTCCACCACCGCACCGGCGCGGAGCCGCGCCGAACGCGACCCCACCACCGTTCCGTCTACCAACACCACCCCGGCCGACACCAACTCCGCCACCTCAGACCGACTGATCCCGGTGATCATGGCGACGATGCGATCCACCCGTTCACCCGCCATCGCCTCGGGCACGACGTCGCTCACGATCATGTTTGCTCCGCCACACCCCGAGAAGACAACACGAGCAAACCAATCCCGATCCATAACGCCGTGTCGGCCAGATTGAACACTGGCCACCACCCCAGGTCCGCAAAGTCCACCACCTGCCCACCAAAGAATCCATTACCGGCTCGCAGGGCCCGGTCCAGTTGATTGCCGAGCGCCCCGCCCAGGATGATGCCCAGACCCAGGGCCCGACCGCGGGTGTCGGCCCGCCAGGCCAGCACCGCCACCAACGCCATAACGGCCAACCCCCCGAGCACGATCACCGGGGTCCACCCGCCGCCGCTCCCGATACCGAAGGCCACTCCGGGGTTGAATACCAGGCGCAAATCCAGCGGCCCGGCTACGTGGATGGGGCCATCAGCGAGAGCCGAGAGGGCCCAATGCTTGGATAGTTGATCCAACACCACTACCGCCGCAGCCGCCCCAAAGGCCAGGCCCCGATAGGAGGCCGGAGCGGTAACGGATTCAGCGACGGGAAAAGCCCGCGCTCTTGCACTGCACGCACAGGGCAGCATGCGGAAGGGCCCGCAGGCGCTCCTTCGGGATGGTGGCGTGACACTGCTCACACCAGCCGTAGGTCCCGTCCTTGATCTTGGCCAGGGCCGTATCGATGTCTTCGACGGCGAACAGTGCCTGCGCGCTGAGGGTGAGATCTCGTTCGCGTTCCACCGCAATGGTGTCGCCCTCCCCGGACTCCTCATCGAACTGGACATCGCCGGGATCTCGCTCGAACACCAACGAGTCGGCCTCGGCCTTGAGGGTGGCGGCCTGATGAACGTAGACGGCTCGCTCTTCCTTGAGCGCCTCCACCTGCTCAAGGAGGAACTTGTCCAACTGGCCGGTGCGCTTGGCTGGAGCCTTTCGGGCGGAACGAGCGCCGAGGGCATTCACTTCGGCCAGGCGGGGCGGCGATGCCACCAGACGAGCCACCGGAGCCTTCTTGGCCACGACCTTCTTGACTGGAGCCTTCTTGACTGGAGCCTTCTTGACTGGAGCCTTCTTGGCCGGAGCCTTCTTCGCTACGGCCTTCTTGGCCACGACCTTCTTGACTGGAGCCTTCTTCGCCACGGCCTTCTTGGCCACGGCCTTCTTCACCGGAGCCTTCTTCGCCACGGCCTTCTTGACCGGAGCCTTCTTCACCACGGCCTTCTTCACCGGAGCCTTCTTCACCACGGCCTTCTTCACCGGAGCCTTCTTCGCCGCCGTCTTCTTCGCCACGGCCTTCTTCACCGGAGCTTTACTGGCCTGTGCCTTGGTTGCCACGTTCACTTCCGTCCTGTCGAAACCCCGCCGGTGTCCGGAAAGGGTGGCGCATCTTAGGCACGGACCCTCCGGAGAACAACCTACCGCTCCCCCGCACCGAGCCTGCCCGGCGGCCCGGTAGCCTGCGCGGATGCCATTCGGCCCCGTCGACCCCAACCTCGACCTCGTCGGCCTTGAGACCGCTGTGCTCGCCCGTTGGCGCGACCAGGACGTGGTGGAGCAGGTTCGCCGTAGCCGCCAGGGGGCCAAGCCGTGGGTGTTCTACGAGGGCCCACCCACCGCCAACGGCAAGCCCGGCCTGCACCATGTGTGGGCTCGCGCCTTCAAAGACCTCTACCCCCGCTTCCAAACGATGCGCGGCCATGCCGTCCCCCGCAAGGGGGGGTGGGACTGCCACGGCCTGCCGGTGGAACTGGAGGTGGAGAAGGAACTGGGGCTGTCCACCAAGCCCGAGATCGAGGCCTTCGGCATCGAGGCCTTCAACCAGCGCTGCCGCGACTCCGTCACGCGTTACGTCGAGGACTGGTCGGCGCTCACCACCCGATCCGGCACCTGGATCGATACCGATGATGCCTATTGGACCCTCAGCAACGATTACGTCGAGTCGGTCTGGTGGCTGGTGAAACAACTATGGGACAAGGGCTTGTTGTACGAGGGACACCGGGTCAGTCCGTATTGCGCTCGCTGCGGCACGGCCTTGTCCTCCCACGAGGTGGCCCAGGGCTATCAGGACGTTGTCGATCCCTCGGTGTACGTGCGGTTCCCCATCACCACTGGCCCGGTGGAGGGTGCTGATCTCCTCGTGTGGACCACCACACCGTGGACACTCGTCTCCAACGTCGCCGCCGCGGTGGGCCCTGCGTTGCGCTATGTCCGCATCGCCGATCCCGCTGGCGGACGCGACCTACTGCTGGGGGCCGCCGCCGCCGGGCGCCGCTATCCCGATGCCCCAACGCTCGGGTCGTGGACCGGCACCGAATTGGTGGGCGGGCGCTACGACCGACCCTTCTCCTATCTGGAGGCAACCGATGGCCAGCCGTGGCGCATTGTGGCCGCCGACTACGTCTCCGACACCGACGGCTCGGGCATCGTCCACCTCGCCCCCGCCTTCGGCGAGGACGACGCCGCTGTGGGCCGGGCCGAAGGTCTTCCCACGCTGAACCCTGTCGATGAAACTGGCACATTCGACGACCGCATCGGCCCCTGGGCCGGTCGATTCGTGAAGGACAGCGACCGAGACATCATCACCGACCTCACCACCCGCGGCCTGCTCGTGGCGGAGGAGGCCTACGAACACTCCTACCCGCACTGCTGGCGTTGCCATACCCCCTTGATCTACTGGGCCAAGACTTCGTGGTTCGCCCGCACCTCCGATCGCCGCGGCGAGATGATCGAACAGAACGAGACGATCGGATGGCATCCCGAACACATCAAGCACGGGCGCTTCGGAAAGTGGCTCGAAGGAAACATCGACTGGGCCCTCTCGCGCGACCGCTACTGGGGAACCCCCCTGCCCATCTGGCGTTGCGACGACTGCCACCACGACACCTGTATTGGTTCGGTGGCGGAACTGTCGGACCGATCGGGACGGGACCTCACCGAAGTCGACCTGCACCGGCCGTTCGTGGATGCCATCACCTTGCCCTGCACCGAACCGGGCTGCTCGGGTTCGGCCCGTCGCCTCCAGCCGGTGCTCGATGCCTGGTTCGACTCCGGTTCGATGCCCTCGGCCCAACACCATCATCCCTTTGCCAGCGATGGCTCCCTGCCGGCCTACCCGGCCGACTTCATCTGTGAGGCCATCGACCAAACGCGCGGCTGGTTCTACTCACTGCTCGCCGTCAACACGCTGGTGTTCGGTGAGACGCCGTACCGGAACGTCGTGTGTCTCGGCCACATCGTGGATGAGCACGGCGCCAAAATGTCTAAAACCAAGGGCAATGTCATCGACCCCTGGCACATCTTCTCCACCTACGGTGCCGACGCGCTGCGCTGGTACTTCTTCTCCGCCGGCCAGCCCTGGTCGCCCCGTCGGGTGTCGGAGGACGGCATCCGCGAGGCCACCCGACAGACCCTCGTGACCCTGTGGAACGTCTTCGCCTTCCATGCCACCTACGCCGATCTCGATGGGTGGGTACCCGGGCCTGATGCCCCTGCGCCGGCCCACGTGCTCGACCGCTGGGTGCTCTCCGAACTCGACGACACCGTCTCGGCCATGACCATTGCTCTCGACGACTTCGATGCCCTCAGTAGTTCCACCCGCCTCGCCACCTTCATCGACGATCTCTCCAACTGGTACGTGCGACGCAGTCGTCCCCGCTTCTGGAAAGCCCCCGATCCGGCGGCCCACGCCACCTTGCACCATTGTCTCGTCACGGTGGCCGAACTGCTGGCCCCCTTCTGCCCGTTCCTTGCCGACCAACTCCACACCACTCTCACCGGCAGCCCATCGGTCCACCTCGCCGATTGGCCCAGCCCCGGCGGGTGGCGCGACGAGACTCTGGCCCGCTCCATGGCGTCGGCTCGCCGGTTGGTCGCTCTCGGGCGAGCCGCTCGTACCGATGCCAAGGTGAAAACCCGCCAACCGCTGTCGCGTGCCCTCCTTCTGCACCCCGGCGCCACCCTCACCGCCGACGTGCTCGAGGAGATCGCCGTGGAACTGAACGTCAAGACCCTCGAAGACGTGGACACCCTCTCGGGCCTACTGACCTGGACCGTCGTACCGAACTTCCGGGCGCTGGGACCGCGATTGGGCCCACGGGTGAACGAAGTCAAAGCCGCCCTCGCCACGGCCGACGGCTCGGCCCTGCAGCGTCACCTCGAGGCCGAGGGCTGGATCGAGGTGGGGGGCATTCGCCTCGAGGCCGCCGAGGTAGAACTACGCGCCACGCGCCACGACGACTTCGCCCTCGCCGAAGACGGTGGCTGGGCGGTGGCGTTGGACCTCGAGCTCAATGAATCACTACGCCAGGAAGGCACCGCCCGGGAACTGGTGCGAGCCCTGAACGATCTTCGCAAAGACCTCGGTCTGGAAATCGCCGACCGAGTGCACATCACCCTGGCGGGCCCTCCCATCGCAATGAGCGCCCTACAGTCCCACGGCACGTGGATCGCCGGGGAGGTACTGGCCACCTCCCTGGATGCCGGAGAGCCCGGACCGGGGGCATCAGAGATCACCATCGACGACCAGGCGGTAATGGTCGCCCTCCGCCGCGACGACAGCTATTAGCGCTTACGACCGAAGCGGGGACGATCTGTCTCCGGGGCTTGGTCAAACAGGCCACCAATCTCGTCGTCTTCACGGGGACCAAGAGGCGACTCGTCGGTCATCGCTTTGCGAAGTTCCGCCAGGTACGCATCGTCATCACCGAGTGCACCAGTAGATTGCGTGGGTAGATCGGTAGCATCGATGGGGTCGGGGCTATCGGCGTAGGCCGGCGAGGGCGCTGGTCCGGTGACCGCCTCGGGAGGCGCTACCGACGCCAGCCGAATAGGAGCCGGGGCGGGAGCCAAGGTTGGGGTGCTGGGCGCACTCTGGCTCAGCACGGGAAGATCTATCTCTCGCAACGAGGCCGGATCATCGAGCAGTCGTTGGAGTTCACGGGTGGTGAGACGCAATCGATCCCGCTGCTCAGAGAGGTGCCGCTGCAGCATGTCTACGTCTCCGTGCAGCTGATCGCGCGCCAACTCCAGCTCACGCAACTCCGCCACCACTAGGCTCTGGGCGTCTTCTTGGGCACGGCGGGCTTCGGCATCGGCTTCGGCCCGTACCCGGGCGGTGGCCTCCTGCGCATCGGACAACATCCGACTCGCCTGATCGTTGGCGGCCGCCAGTGTCTGAGTGGCTTGCTCATCAGCTTCTTTAATGGCGGCATCGGCGGTGCGCTGGGCCAGCACCAGCGTGCGCTTCAAGGTCTCGTCCATGTCGCTGGTTTCGGTGGCCCGATCATTGGCCTCCGACGCCCGGCGCTCGGCGTCCACGATACGGGCTTCCGCACTCCCGGCGCGCTGGAGGGCCTCGTGTAGAGCGGCGTCTTGGCGCTCGAGACCCACCGCCAGACGTTCGAGAAACTCGTCCACGTCCTGTGTGTTGTAACCACCTCGCTTCGCCTCGCGGAACTCAACGTCGTTCAGCAACTGCGGGGTTACGTCCATACCCATTTATCGTAGTCAACGATTGAGGTGACCGGGGGACAACTTCGATCAGCCGCAGATCAACAGGATGCCCACGAAGACAATGATCGGAGAAAGGTCAATGGCCCCCGCTCCCATCCGCACCGGGGGGATGACCCGGCGCAATGGCCCAAGCACCGGTTCGGTGAGGGTCAGGAGCACATTGTTGACGCTCGCCAGCGCGGTGCCGGGGGTGGAGCGGACGTAGGAAAACAGAATTCGCGCCAAAATGATCCAGAGATAGAAGTTCAACAGCTGACAGATAAAGTCCATGGCTCGCGATCAGCCGTCGAGGTAATCGTGGTCCCGCAGGCGCATGCGATCTTCGGCAGAGACGTTGGCGGGCGAGAGAAGCAGGACGTTGGCGCTCACCTTCTCCATGTGACCGCCGATCCCGTAAACCAAACCAGCGGCGAAGTCGATGAGGCGACGACGCAGGGGGCCGTCGACATTCTCCAGATTCAAGATGACCGGTTGGTTCTCTTTGAGGCGGTCCGCCACCTCTTGGGTGTCGTTGAACGTGGCGGGAGCGATCACCTCAGGCTTGGCCGAGGCTTCCGCCGGCAGTGGTCGCACTACCGCAGTCTGAGGCCGACGGGCCGGATCACCGCCGGTGCCCGACGCCTGCGGGCGCACACTGGGAATCGTGCGCACTGAGCCCTGGACCGCGGCCGACTGACCAGGGTCTTCCCGGCTCGGGGGGTAGCGGCTGGGGGCGGGTGCCGGTCGGTCGCGCTCCGGCGGGCGCTCATCGGCAGGTTCGTAGTCGTCGTATTCTTCGTCCGGACCGAGACCCAGATAGATCATTGCTTTTCGCCACATCGAAGCCCCTCGGTTTCTTGAGATTACGACACTACTGTCCCACGACCGAGGCGCCGTCACGCGGACCAAACAGGTCGGTCCCGATTCGCACCATCGTGCTCCCCTCGGCCACCGCCGCCGCCAGATCTCCGCTCATGCCCATCGAGCGTTCCGGCAGCCCTAGTCGATCGGCCAAGGCCCGCACCGAGGCAAACGAGGCTCGTACCAACGTGTCCGGTCCCCGGGGACCGATTGCCATCAGACCGCGCACCTCGAGCCCTAACTCCATACACCCCTCCACCAGCGCGGCCACTTGCTCCGGGGAGCAACCGGCCTGCTGAGGGAGACCCGTGACATTGACCTGCACCAGGACCGCCGCCGAGGGCGCGTGGCGGGCGATCTCCGCCGCCAGCGACAGGCGATCAACCGAGTGCCACAAGTACACAAACGGGGCGATTCGTCGCACCTTGTTGCTTTGCAATCGACCGATGAAATGCCAGCGCACCCCGACCTGAACGGCCTCGGCTTTCGCAACGAGTTCTTGGGCGTAACTCTCCCCGAGGTCCATCAAGCCGGCCGCAGTGGCGGCCTGGACCGTGGCCAGGGAATGGCCCTTGGTGACGGCCACCAGCCGCACACCCTCCGGGTCTCCGCCGGCGGCGGCAATCCGTTCCCGCACTGCTCCGGCAGCGGTGGCGATGCTCACGCTTCTTCCAGCCAAGCCATCGTCGCCATGCGCTCGGCGTCGCCGTTTTTGCGGTGGCTGTACCAACGCGGATCACAGGCCGTGCACCCTGAGGTGTCCTCCACCTGCGCCACGCCCGCCGTGTGCAACGCGGCGATCACCGCGGCGGTCAGATCCAACCCGGGGGTACCGGTAGCGGTGCTGCCCAGCACCGCTGATCCGTACAAGGCGGCCATCTCGTGTCGCTCTGGCCCAACAAACTCGTAGCACTCAACGCGAATACAAGGACCGATGTGGGCCACTCGCGGCGGATCTCCAAGATCCACCAGCGCCGCCACCGCCTGCTCCACCACTCCACCGCGCAAACCGCGCCACCCCGCGTGCACCACCCCCACGCTGCGCTCACCGAGCAGAACCACCGGTGGACAGTCCGCCGTGCGCACCACCAGCGGACAGCCCGCCGTGGCCGTTACGGCGGCGTCGGCCGCCGCTCCGGCATGGTCACCTGGGGCCGTTACCACTACCACCCGATTCCCGTGCACCTGTCGCAACCAGGTCCAGGTGGGATGGGCGGCGCGCAGATCACCGGCCTGGTCACCCTCGGCCCGGGTCGTCCAGGCGAATCGCGGAACAAGCAGGGCTATTTGAGGAAGGACGGAACGTCGAAGTCATCGTCGTCGCCGTCGTCGCCGTCGTCGCCATCGTCATCGGCAAACACGCTGCCGCCTCCGGCTCCCGCACTGGCCGGACGGGTACCGCCGGCCCGGCCATTCTGCTCGTCCCATCGATCGAAGCCGGCGGCGATCACTGTCACCCGAACCTCATCGCCCATGTCGTCGTCGATGACCGTACCGAAGATGATGTTGGCGTCGGGATGGGCCACACCGTGGATCACCTCGGCGGCGTCGTTTACCTCGAACAGGCCCAGATCGCTGCCGCCGGCGATGGTGAGGAGAATGCCGCGTGCCCCTTCAATGGAAGCCTCTAGGAGCGGGCTGGAGATGGCGCCGCGGGCGGCGTTCAGTGCCCTACCCTCGCCGCTCCCGTACCCGATGCCCATGAGGGCGGATCCGGCGTTGGTCATGATCATCTTCACATCGGCGAAGTCGGTGTTGATGAGACCCGGCGTGGTGATGAGGTCGGTGATCCCCTGAACGCCCTGGAGGAGGACCTCGTCGGCCATCTTGAAGGCGTTGAGCATCGATGTTTTGTCGTTCGAGACGCTGATGAGGCGGTCGTTCGGGATAACGATGAGGGTGTCGACCTTCTCCTTCAGTCGCTGAATGCCTTGCTCGGCCTGGACCGAGCGGCGGCGTCCTTCGAAGGCGAACGGGCGAGTGACTACGCCGATGGTGAGCGCCCCGAGACTCTTGGCCATCTCGGCAATAACCGGGGCACCACCGGTCCCGGTGCCGCCGCCCTTGCCAGCCGTGATGAAGACCATGTCGGCGCCCTTGAGCACCTCCTCGATCTCTTCGCGATGCTCCTCGGCGGCCTGGCGGCCGATCTCCGGATCGGAGCCCGCTCCCAGGCCACGGGTGAGTTCGCGACCAATGTCGAGTTTCACGTCGGCGTCGCTCATGAGCAACGCCTGCGCATCGGTGTTGATGGCGATGAACTCAACGCCCTTGAGACCGGCGTCGATCATGCGGTTCACGGCATTGACACCGCCACCGCCGATCCCCACGACCTTGATGACCGCTAGATAATTCTGCGGGTTTCCGACCATCGAACTAGTTACCTCCATGTATGACTCCACTTCGGTCCACACTGTCGCGCAACGCTCGGCCCAACGCTGGAGCCGCACCTAACCGTCGAGGTGAGGTCGAACATGATACCTGCGGAAAGACTCAAGGTTACGAGCACCCTTCCACCCTGGTCAACACCGGACTTCCCGGTAGTCGAACGTCGAGTTCCGCCAAGCAACGGAGATCCACGCGTTCAACCACGGTGCGAAGGGACCGAACCTTTGCTTCCAGTAGATCGGCCGTGCCGAAACGCACCGTCCCGCCCTGCAGGAGGGTGGCGGTCACCTCATCGCCCATAGTCACCGTCGCCACCAAACCCGGTGCCACCGTGCCCAAACGCTCGGCAAGGGCCAACGCATCGCTCGAGCCCGCCCCGATCGTCTCTCCCACCCGGCGCCCCGGCGGTTCCCCCGTGAGCCGCACGAGGGAACCTGCCAACGCGGCATCGGAGGCCGCCGGGGCCAGAATCCGGCCGTCGCGGTCGACCAGGGAGGCTTCGGCCGCCTCTCCCACCACCGCCACCGCCGTTCGTTCGCTGATCGACACCTCGATCACGCCGTCGAGGCCCCGGTGCAGGTACACCTCTTTCACCCACGGCAGCAGCGCCACGGCCTCGCCCGCCGAAGAAAGATCCACATCCATGAGCTGGCTTCCGGTGGTGAGGCCGAGCTTCTCGATGATCGCCTCGCTGCTGGTATGAGCACCCCCGGCCACACGAATGTCGTCCACATCGAGCAGCGGGGAGCGCAGGGCCGCCACGAAGCCTGCCACCACCGCCAGTACCAGGCCCACTTCCACGACGCGCTGCAGTCGACGCTGACCCACCCGACGCTGCACCTCCACCCGACGGGCCCGTAGCCGAGGGTCGATGGCCGGACTTGGGCGCCGAGCCGTAGCAGTGCCCATCCCTAACCCTCCACTTTAGATGTAGGTTGAGGGATGGGTCCGAAACCGACACAGTGAGTTTCGGGCCGTAGCTCCACTCCCGCGTGCTCCTTCACCAACGTCTGCACCGCCAGCATCAGGGCATACACATCATCGGCCCGCCCCTTGTCGTCGGCTTGGATGAAGTTGGCGTGCTTCGTCGATACCACGGCGGTACCCCTTCGGAGACCTTTACCGCCCGCTGCCTCGATCAATCGACCCGCCGAGTCGCCCGGGGGGTTGGTGAACACCGAGCCTGCGTTGGTGCCGCCGGGCTGATGGGCCCGTCGCCAGGTCACGATCTCCGCCAGCGTGGCCGCACCGCTGCGTTCGTCGTCACGAACCAGGAGCATCTCGGCGTGCACGACGAGATGCTCCTGGGCAATCGAGGACTGCCGATAATCCAACAGAAGCGAGGCCGCCGACACCTCCCTATCCTCACCGGTTTGGAGGTCCACGACGCGGATCCCAACCAACGTGGCGGCCATGTCGGAACCGTGCCCGCCGGCGTTCATCCGCACGGCCCCGCCGATGCTGCCAGGAACACCCACCGCCCATTCGAAGCCGGTGAGCCCCGCCGCCACCGATCGCCGGGCTACCACCGGCAGCGCCGCCGCCCCACCGGCTCGAACCGTGGTGCCCTCTACCTCTACGCCGGCATAGCCCTCCCCCAGCACCACCACGAGCCCGGCGAAACCCCCGTCGGCCACCAGCAGGTTGCTCCCGTTCCCCACCACGAGAGTTTCCACTCCGGTAGCCCGCACCGTCTCGGTCACCGACGCCAGATCATCCTCATCGTTGACGGTGACCAGCAGCGCCGCCGCCCCACCCACCCGATAGGTGGTGCGCGCTCCGAGCGGCACCTCCGTCTGAGCACGAGAGCCCAGGAGAGCCGCGGCGGCTTCCAGCGCGTCAGGAGGGCTCACTGGGCACGCTCGTCGAGCAGGGCCAAGAGGCGATCGGGCACGGTGGTGAGATCACCGGCGCCGAGGGTGAGACACAGATCACCGTCGCGCAACGTGTCTCCGAGGTACGCCACGACATCATCGAGGGAAGGCTGCCAGATCACTGCCTGATCCGGATGAGCCTGCTGCACCGCCGTCACCACGAGTTCACCGGTAACTCCGGGCCGAGGAAGTTCACCCGCCGGGTAAATGTCGGTGACCACGAGTACGTCGGCATCGCCGAAGGCATCGGCGAAGGCGGGCCACAACGCCTCCGTGCGGCTGAAGCGATGCGGTTGGAAACAACACACGATCCGGCGCCAGTTCCCCGCGCGGGCGGCCGCTAAGGCGGCGAGCACCTCGGTGGGCAGATGGTCGTAACTGTCCACGAACACCACCCCAGCCGCTTCCCCCCGCACCTCGAAACGCCGGGCCACTCCGCTAAAGCCCGCCATCGCCCCGACCGCGTCCGCCAGGCCAAGGCCGAGTTGGTGCGCCATCGCTAGTGTGGCGGCGGCGTTGCGGGCGTTGTGCTCCCCCGGTGCCGCCGGCACCACCACGTCATATTCGGCATCGTCATGATGTAAACGGAACCCCACCCCCGTGGCCTGCGGGCGGATGAGGCTGATGCGGTAGTGGCTGGCGGGATCGGTGCCGTAAGTCACCGGGTGAGAAGCGGCCGCCACCAGCGCCTCAGCACCCGGATCATCAAGGCACAGCACCACCGGACCATCCACCGCCTTCACAAAACTCTCAAAGCCCGCGCGCAGTTCGACCTCGCCCCCCCAGTGTTCCAAGTGATCGGGTTCCACGTTGGTCACGATGGCCGCATCGGCGCCGAGGCGAAGAAACGTCCCGTCGCTCTCGTCGGCTTCCACCACCAACGGCCCTGCTCCCCCCCAGGTGGCGCTGGTCCCGAGCGCGGCCACGCGTGCCCCCACCAGCCAGCCCGGCGCCCGCCCCGCTCCCGCCAGCAGGGTGGCCAACATGGCCGAGGTGGTGGTCTTGCCGTGGGTACCGGCTACCCCGACCGTGAAGCGTCGGGCACAGATCGCCGCCAGCGCGTCAGAGCGGTGCAGCACCGGGATTCCCGCCAGCGTGGCGGCGAGGACGTCGGGATGATCGGCGGGGGTGGCGGTCGAGGTAATCACCGCGTGAACACCCCGCAGGTCAGCACCACTGGCCCCGGTATGGATCGTGACCCCCATGGCCGCCACCGCCGCCAGGAATGGCGTATCCGGCACCGGATCGTGGCCGCTGACCGAGTGGCCCATCTCCACGAGCAGCGTGGCGAGGCCACTCATCCCGGCTCCGCCCACGTTGGTCACGTGCAATCGCCGGGGCGACCCGAGATCGAGCCCCTCAACCACGGCTGTGCTCCTGCACCAGAGCGGCGATGGCGGCGGCGGCGTGAGGCCGCGCCCGCGTGAGTGCCGCACGTCCCATCGCCATCCGACGTTCCTCATCGGACAAGAGAGCATCCACCTCGGCCACGAGACGCTCGGCATCGAAGTTACCGTCGGGCACCATCACCGCCGCCCCGACCTCTACGAGGTAGCGGGCATTGCTCGTCTGCTGGTCGGCGGTGACAAAGGGGGAGGGAACCAGCACGGCAGGCAGGCCAGCGGCCGCCAGCTCAAAACAGGTGCTCGAACCCGAACGGCACACCGCCAGATCCGCGGCGGCGAGCGCACTGGGCATGTCCTTCTCGTAGATCACCTGCCGGTACTCCAGCGCGCCCGATGCAGGGGGCGTGGCGGCACGGATCTTGTCCCAGTCGCGACTGCCCACCACATGGTGCACCGCGAGGTTGGGGCGATCTCGCCAGATCGGCAGGGCTGCCACCACCGCCTCATTCAAACGGCGAGCACCCAGGGAACCACCAAACACGAGCACCACCTGGCGGTCATCGTCGATTCCGAACGCTCGGCGGGCGGCCGCCCGATCACGTTCGGGAGGCAGGGCGGTGATGTCCTGGCGCACGGGATTACCGGTTACTACCGCTCGGGGCAGGGGGGTGCCGGGAAAAGCCACCGCTACCACCTTGGCGAAGCGGGCCAGGAAGCGGTTTGCCGCTCCCGGAGCCAGGTTTTGTTCGGCGACCACCAGAGGAACGCGCCAGAGTACCGCCGCTACTCCCACCGCCACGCTGGCGTAGCCGCCCACCGCCACCACCACCTGGGGTCGCAGTCGGCCGAGTAGGCGCATAGCCCTGAACCCCGCCACGAGAAGTCCGGCGACGGCTTGCACATTGGCCACCGTAAGTCGGCGCTGAATCCCCCGCCCCGGCAACAGCGTCGTGGGGTAGCCCGTGGTGGGCATCAGCGTGGCCTCAATCCCCCGCTCGCTTCCCACGTAATGGATGGTCTCGGCCCGGTGACCAGCGGCCACCAGTGCGTCGGCGATCGCCAGAGCCGGATTCATGTGACCGGCGGTGCCCCCTCCGGTGACGACGGCGAAGGTGGCGGCATCGGTCACCGGGCGGGCGCCGAGACCCGGCGCCGCGGCGGCTTGACCTGCCCCGATTGGACGGGCGCCTGGGCCTGCCGGGCCACGTTCAGCAGTATGCCCGCCGAGGCCATGCTCACCACGAGGGCGGTGCCGCCGTAACTCACGAAGGGCAGGGGCAAACCGGTGATGGGCAGCATTCCCAATACCGCGCCGATATTCACGAACGCCTGGGCCCCGAACCACACGGTGATACCCGCCGCCACCAGGGAACCAAAGCGATCTGGGGCAAGGATGACGATGCGAACCCCCACGATGCACAGGGCCGCGAACAAGCCCACCACCACCAGCGCACCGATAAGCCCGAACTCCTCGCCGATGACGGCGAAGATGAAGTCGGTGTGCGCCTCGGGCAGAAACCCCCATTTGGCCCGACTACCGCCGATGCCCGCACCCGTCAGCCCCCCAGAGGCCACGCCAACCAGCGATTGGATGTTTTGGTACCCAGAGGTCTCATAGGTGGCCCAGGGATCCAGAAAGGCCATCACGCGCGCCATCCGATAGGGGGCGGCGACCGCCAACAGCGAGGCCACTGCGCCTCCGCTGATGGCCACGATGGCCAAGGGACGCACCGGCGCACCGGCGGCGAACAACATGGCGAGAACCACAATCCCCATCACCAGCGTGGTGCCGAGGTTGGGCTCGAGCATCAGCAGCACGGCGATGACGCTAAACACCGCCAGGGTCGGTCGCACCGTTACGCGCCAGTCGTCCATACGGCGCACACGGCGATCCAGCAGGTTGGCCAGGAACAGCACGAGGGCGATTTTGGCCAACTCGGAAGGCTGCAGATGCAGTGGCCCCAAGGCAAACCAGCGGCGGGCACCGTTCACCTTCACCCCCACCCCGGGCACCAGCACCAAGACGAGGAGGGAAACGCACACCACCAACATGGGCACCGCTAGCTTCCGCCATCGGCGGTAATCCACACGACTGACGCCGAAACAGATCACCGCTCCGGCCATCACCCAGAGGAACTGTAAGCGGGCAATATGCCATGACGATCCGTAGGTGTCGAAGGCCGAAACCGACGACGCTGTGAGCACCATCATCAGACCGACCAAGTTGAGCGCGGCGATCAAACCAACGAGCCAGGTGTACAGGTTGGAACGGGCCACGGTAGGTGCGGGGCGCGCCGTGGGGTGCCGACGGCGGGACACCCAAACATCGTCTTGATCCTTGTTCCGGGAGGGCGAGGTACGGCGGGGCGTCATCGGGAGTCCTCCAGCCGCGCCGCGACGGCCCGCACGAAATCATCGCCCCGTTCCCCGTAGGACTGATACCAGTCAAAGGAGGCGCAACCCGGCGACAACAGCACCACGTCACCTGGCTCGGCAACACCAGCGGCGGCGGCCACCGCCTCGTCCATCGAGCCCACCGGGTACACCGGTCGCACCGCCTCGAAGGCCGCCACCACCTCCGGGGCAGCCTCCCCGATCGCCACGACGGCACGGATGTGCGCGCAATCCGCGGCGAGTTCGTTGAGGTCCAGACCTTTGTTGCGACCCCCAGCGATCAGCACCACCGAAGGGAAACTCCGCACCGCCGCGCGAGTGGCGTGGGGCGCAGTGGCTTTGGAGTCGTTGTACCAGCGCACCCCACCAGCCTCCCCCACCAGGCACACGCGATGGGGGAGGCCCCGAAACGCGAGGAGTGCTTGGCGTATCCCAACCGAGGTGCCGCCACCGTGAAAGGCCGTGGCCGCCGCCGCCAACGCGTTGGCGATGTCGTGCGGAAACGCCCGGGCCAACTCCCTCACCTCGGCCACCACCTCACCGTTTGCCAGCACCAAATCGTCGCCATCGAGGTGATACTGCGCCGAGGGATCGAGACCGAAGGTGACCTGCTGCCCCGCCGCCCGGCGCAAGTGCTCCCGTACCGCAGGATCATCGGCGTTCCCGATCGCCACATCACTTGAGGTCTGACGCGCCCAGAGGCGTGCCTTGGCCGCGGTGTAGGCCTCCAGGGAAGCGTGGTGGTCGAGGTGGTCGGGTGCCATGTTCAACCAGGTGCCGACCCCGGGCGCGAAGTCCTGGGAGTGCAGCAACCGAAACGACGAGGCTTCCACCACAAACACGTCGATGGCCGGGTCGGCGATGGCGGCCACCAGCGGGACGTCCAGATTGCCTACCGCCACGGCTCGCCGTCCCGACGCTTCCAGCATCGATCGAGTGAGTTCGGCCACGGTGGTTTTACCGTTGGTACCGGTGATCGCCACCACCGGACGATCATCCCAGCGCTGGGCGAGGTCGAACTCCGAGAGCACCGGCACTGTTGCGGCTCGGGCGGCGGCAAAGACGGGGTGGTGATCGGCCACCCCCGGGCTCGGTAGAACCGCTGCCATCCCCGCCACCAGTCTCGGCCAGTCGCCCTGGTCCGGCGCCTCCACGAGGCGCACCCCCAAATCCTTCGCCAGGGCCCGACCCTCAAGAGTGGGCTGATCGTCCACCACCACTGCACTTTCGCCGTGGGTCAACAGAGCGCGGAGCACGGCCTGGGCCGTGCTCCCGAGTCCCACGACGAGGTAGCCGCTCAATCGAGTCCACCGATGCTGATGAAGTCGGCATAGAACAACCCGAGCCCAATCGCCGAGCAGGCGCCGGCGATCAGCCAGAAGCGGATGATGACCGTGGTCTCGGGCCATCCCCCCAACTCGAAGTGATGATGGATCGGAGCCATCCGGAAAATGCGCCGCTTGAACAGCCGGAAGCTACCCACCTGCAGAATGACCGATAACGACTCGGTGACGTAGAGAGCACCCACGATGGGGAGGAGAAGTTGGGTGTTCAACATCAGCACCAACCCCGCTAATCCGGCGCCGATCGCCAGGGATCCGGTGTCGCCCATGAAAATCTGCGCCGGCGCCGCGTTCCACCAGAGAAAACCGGCACACGCCGCCGCCATAGCGGCGGCCACCACAGCCAGATCGAGCGCGTGACTGACCTGGTACTGCTCGAAATGACGGAAGGCCCAGAAGCCAATAACCATCAAACAGGCGAAGGCGAAGATGGACGACCCTGCGGCCAAACCGTCGAGGCCATCGGTGAGGTTCACCGCGTTGGTGGTGGCGTAGATCAACAGGACGGCCCACACACACCAACCAGCGGTACCCAACTCCCAGCCGGGAGAGTCCCAACGGGTAAAGGACAAGGTGGTCTCCACATCGGTCCAGCGCACCGACAGCACGGCGAAGGAGACGGCGACCACCAGCAGGCCCGTCGTCTTGGCTCGCCTACTGAGCCCGAGGTTTCGTTCGTTCCGGACCTTGATGAGATCGTCGACTAGGCCCACCAGACCCGCCCCCGTGATGCAGGCCATGACGAGCAATCCCGAGCGGGTGAAGAAGAGACCGCTGCGCACATGGGCGGCGATGTACCCCACCAGTGCCGCCCCGACGATGGCCACCCCGCCCATCGTGGGGGTACCGGCCTTGATGGTGTGGCCCGCCGGTACGTCCTCGTGGATGGGTTGTCCCAGGCTCCGGGCGCGCAAGAGATCGATGAGGAGTTTTGTGCCGATAATGGCGACGCCCGCCGCCAGGCATGCGGTGATGAGGAGCGCTACCACCGGTGCGCCTCCCGCAGCTCACGAAGCACCTGACGGGCCACCACCCGGTCGTCGAAGGGATACTCCTGATCGCCCACCACCTGAACGGTCTCATGACCTTTCCCGGCGATGAGCACCACATCACCCGGCACCGCTTCACTCAAGGCCTCGAAAATGGCGGCCGCTCGATCGGCTTGCACGCGCACGTTGGACGAGTCGGTGATCCCGGCCTGAATGTCCCTGATGATGGCATCGGGGTCCTCATTGCGCGGGTTATCGGTCGTGATGACCACCCGGTCAGCCATGCGGGCCGCCAGGGCACCCATGAGGGGCCGTTTGGTGGCATCCCGATCGCCGCCCGCGCCGAAGACCAGCAGCACCCTGCCCCCCCTTGCCGCTTCGCGAGCGGCGTCGAGGGCCCCCGTCAAGGCGCCCGGCTTGTGCGAGTAATCCACCAGCACCGAGAACGGTTGGCCTTCATCAATCGATTCAAAACGCCCGGCCACGGGCTGAGCCTGACCCAGCCCGGCCACGATCGCCTCGACCGGCACTCCCAATTGCGCCGCCGTGGCCGCCGCCGCGATGGCATTGCTGACGTTGAAGCGCCCCCCGAGGGGAAGCTCCACGTCGGCCTGACGCCACCGAAACGAACACCGGTCGGCCGTGACCACGAGAGCATCGACGTCGAGGATCGAATACCCATCGGTGGGCACCAGGTTCCGCCGCACTAACTCGCGTCCGCGTTCGTCGTCAATGTTCACCACCGCCACATCGCAGTAGTCCCGGGTGAAGAGACGGGCTTTGGTCTCGAAGTAGTCGTCGAGATCGTGGTGGAAGTCGAGATGGTCTTGGGACAGGTTTGTGAACACGGCCACCGCAAACCGGGTGGCCCGAACCCGCCCCATTGCCAGCGCGTGGGAAGACACTTCCATCGTGATGGCCCGGCGACGCCGATCTCGTTCCCCGGCCAGGAAAGCTTGCAACTCAGGTGCTTCCGGCGTCGTGCGGGTGCCGCTGAGCGTGCCCAATACCGTGGTGCCCCACCCATGCGCCTCGAACACGGCGGCGAGCAGATGGGCCGTGGTGGTCTTGCCACTGGTGCCGGTGATGCCGATCACCGTCAGGTCTCGCGACGGGTGTCCCCAGAAGGCGGCAGCCACCGGCCCCATGGCGTCGCGCACGGAGGGAACGATCACCTCCGGCACCCCCAAGGACAGTGGCCGCTCCGCCAGTACCGCAACGGCTCCCGCCCCTACCGCCGCCGCCGCCAGATCATGTCCGTCGACGTGGGCACCGGGCACACAGCAAAACAGTGCGCCGGGGCTAGCAACCCGACTGTCGTGGATCACGGTGGAGATCTCTGTGGTACCCCAGCGGGGATCGACCAGGGTGGCGGTGAACAGATCAGTGGCAGCGAGGAGCGCGTCGAGTCGCACCGCTCAACCACCAGCAGCGATGGTGGTTGAGGTGGCGGCGGTTGCCCGCACCCGTTCCTGCTCCACCACCGCAACAATCTCTTGAGCCGACCCGTCAACCGCACCGGCCGTGGTTACCCTCGGCGGCGGGATTCGCAGCAGGCGCATGCCGTACTGAGCCAGATCGGCGAACACCGGAGCCGCCACGGTGCCGCCAAAGATGTCGGCCCTGGGCTCATCGATGACCACGATGATCGATAGTTCCGGATTGTCGGCCGGCAAGAAGCCCACGAAGTTAGCCACATAGTGGTAATTGCCGGCCCCATCCAGGTAGCCGCCCTGGGGCAATGGCTTGCGGGCGGTACCCGTCTTACCGGCCACGGCGTATCCCGTGATGCCCCCGCGCTTCCCCGTACCTTCGGCTACCACGTTGGCGAGCATCGCACGCAGTTGACGGGCTGTCGTCGCCGACACCACCCGGCGGGGCTTGCCCGAGGGAGCCTCATGGCGCTGCCCGGCCGAATCCACGGTGGCCATCACGAGTTGTGGAGGCATGTACAGGCCATCGTTGGCCAGCACGTTGTAGGCCTCGAGCATCTGCATGGCGGTGACCGCGATGCCTTGACCTATCGGGATCGCCCCGATCGATGTGCCGCTGTAGTCGTCAGGATCGAGGAGGATTCCCGATGCCTCATGGGGAAAATCCAGGTCGGTGGCCGTCCCGAAGCCGAAGCGCCTCAGGTACGAGTCCAGCCGATCACCACCGAGCATCTGGGCCAACTTGATCGTGCCGATATTGGAAGACTCCGTCAGGATCCGGGTAACGGAGTAGTCCTCGGTGGGGTGGGGATGGGAGTCGCTGAAGAGATGGTCGCTTACCTGGAGTGAGTCGGGCACATTGATGAGCGTCTCGGGGACAACGAGACCCTCCTCGAGGGCCGCCGCCACGGTGATCACCTTGTTCACCGATCCGGGCTCGTAGACGGTGGTGACCGCCATGTTGTTTCCGGTGGCCACTAGTTCGCCGCTCTCGGCATCGCGCTGAAAGTTGGCCAGAGCAAGGATCTCGCCCGTGGCGGGACGTGACACCACGACCATGCCGCCCTGGGCGTCCTTGGCCTCGATTTGGGCGCGGAGGGCCCGCTCAGTCTCGTACTGCATCGAACGGTCGATGGTGAGCACGAGATCCTCGCCGCGCTGCGCCGCTTTGAGTTCGTGCTCGCCACCGGGCAGGGCCCGGCGTTGGACATCGGTCTCGATGATGAGTTGACCCTCAGTACCGCTCAATGCCTCGTTGTACTGCCGCTCAAGACCGGACTGACCCAGGTTGTCAATCCCCACGCCGCCGAGCACCGAGTGGGCGAGCGAATCCGCCGGGGTAAAGCGCTTCGATTCTTCAAGGAACGCGATGCCAGGGAGTTTGAGTTTGGCCACGCTGTCGGCCACGGAGTCATCAACCTGACGCGCCACATAGGCGAACTGGGTACCGGAGTTCCGGCCATCGAGGCGTCCGGCTAGGGCGGTGGTGGCGACGGGGTCGAGGCGCAGCGGTCCGGCGAGTGCCGCCGCTACCTCCACCGGGTGGGCGATCAAGGTCGGGTTGGCCCAGATCGTGCGCTGCGCCAGACTCACCGCCAAGTCGTTGCCGTTGCGGTCAAAAATCGACCCCCGCACACCGGGCAGGACGATTGTCTGCATCCGCTGCGAGGTGCCGAAGTCGGTGTAGCGATCTCCGCCGAGGGCCTGGACATGCACGAGCCGCAACGAGATCCCGCCAAAGCCCAGGAGGAGAGCAACCAAAATCATGCCGATCCGCCGACGGGGCCGAGGCGCGGCGGCGGTGGAGCGCAGTGACGTCATGGAGCGGGTGCCGCCAGCAACGGCTTCACCGTGGACCAAGCAGTGTCCGCTTCGACCCCTCCGGTCGGCGAGGCCCCCTTGACCTCCGGGGTGGAGGGTTGGAGGTAGACCACGTCTTCAGGAACCACCATGCCTTGTTTTTCGGCGGCGGCCACGACGCGACTGGGCGACTCAAGTTCCGCCACATCCTTGCGAAGGGCCTGATAGCGATCCTGTTCGAGGCTGAGTTCCTCTTCCATCCGGTCAAGGCGCACCTGGCCCTGGGCAACGAAGACCTGGGCGATGGCTACGCCGAAGGTCACCACAACCACCATCAACAGCGACACCACCACCAAACCCGGGCTGACGCGAAGGTGGGGGCGCTTGGCAGGGACCACCACGCGCAGGTGTCCGGGGCGAGACGACGGCTTGGGTCGCGCGCTCGGGGAACGCGACGGTGCGGCCGAGGACACATGGGCACGAGCGCTGAGCGGACTCATGCGACCGGCGTCGAATCGTGATCGGCGGTGGTGGGGGCAAGCTTTTCGACGGCCCGTAGGCGGGCACTGGCGGCGCGGCGGTTGGCGGCGATTTCATCGTCGGCCGGTGTCCAGGCCCCTGCCTTCAGCAGCCGAACCGTGGGGTGGATGTCGCTCGGTGGCGGAAGGTGGGCCGGACCTTTCCACCCCCCGGTGACACCGTGACGGAAGCGTGCCTTCACGATGCGGTCTTCGCCCGAGTGGTATGCCAGCACCGCACAGCGCCCGCCGGGCTGGAGGACCGCCAGACCGGCGTCTATCGCCTGCGGCAGCACATCGAGTTCGGCATTCACGGCGATACGGATGGCCTGGAAGGTGCGCTTGGCGGGATGGCCCCCGGTCCGACGAGCCGGGGCCGGGATGGCGTCCCGCACGATCTCCGCCAGCTGCCCGGTGGTTTCCACGGGCCGTTCTCGGACGATGGCTTTGGCAATCCGATTGGCGAAGCGTTCGTCGCCATAGGCGCGCAGGAGGCCGGCCAACTCGCGCTCACCGGTGTGGTTCACAATGTCGTCGGCCGATCGCTGCTGGCGCTGATCCATCCGCATGTCGAGCGGCGCGTCGTGCTGGTAGCTGAAGCCGCGGTCGGCGCGGTCGAGTTGGGGGCTGCTCACCCCCAAGTCGAAGAGCACACCGCTCACTGGAGTTGTTCCAAGCTCTTTCACAATGTCGTCCAAGGCGTCGAACCGGCTGCGGTGAAGGAGCGCCCGGTCCCCGAAAGGACGAAGCCGCTCTGCTGCCGCCGTGAGGGCGTCGCCGTCCTGGTCCAGCCCCAGCACCTTGAGGTGCGGGTGCTGCTCCAGCAGCGCCGTCGCATGCCCCGCACCGCCAACCGTGGCATCTACCAACCAACCAGGGGGTACCGGGGTGAAGAGCGCCACGATCCGCTCCAACAGGACCGGCTGGTGCCGGAACCCGTGGGGGGAGTCGTGGTTGGTATCGCTCACCTGCAGTTCCCCGGACAGCGGTTGTCCGCCGAGGTAGTTCCCCGGGACGGACTCGATGGGAAGCGGGTGGAGAGGGGGCCTTCCATCCCGCTGCCCGAGGGACTGCAGGGGAGCGATACCGCTCCTCGCACGTTTTCGGTTGTCGTCTTTCTCCTCTCGGTCGCTTGGTCGGTCCAGATCAAAGGCGTAGGGCGGCAAACGCGTCGCTCACGGTGGAACGCTCGGAGGAGATGTCGGTCAGCGACCCGACCAGCTCATACCAACGAGCCTTGGCCCAAATTTCGGCTCGATCGCGCCGACCGTTCACCACGACGTCGGTTCCGAGACTGGCGTAGTCGCGCAGGACTTGGGGGATGACCACCCGTCCCTGCTGGTCGGGGGTTACCTCCGCGGCGTGGGCCATGAAGGTTCGCAACACAGAGCTCGGGGTGGTGCCTTCATCCACCGCTTGCGCCAGGAGTTCGGCGAGGTCGTCGAAGCCGTCGACGGTCCAGAGACCGAGACAGCCATCGGCCATCCCCACCATGCCACTTTCCCCCAATTGGGCTCGGATCTTGGCAGGCAGGACCATGCGGCCTTTGTCGTCCAGTCCGTGCTCGTGGGTCCCAACAAATCGGGGCCTCGTCTTAGCCATGGGGGTTACTGCCTCGCTAGGTAGCGGAACCCACAAGAGCCCTCTCCCGTGCCGCTACAAGCCATCGTATGCCACTTTTCTACCATGGTCAACCACTATCCCCCACCAAGGCACACCACGAGGAGCGCGTGCCATCCCACGAAACGCGTTGAAGCGAGGGTCAGGCGGTCGACCTCCCCCAACCACAACCCGTTGATCGGCTTAGGGCAGGGTCGCCAGAAAACTGGCCAACAGCCGGTCCAGGGGTACGCCCACCCCGGCGGCCACCGACCGCAGATCATCAGCGGCCGGGGCCGGCAACGCCAACAACCCCGCCACCGTCTCCGGATCCCAGCGGGCCAGTGCCGCGCACTGCAGTCGGGCCACTGACCGAGTGCGGCGCTGGGCCATACCCACCACCTTCTGGCCGGCGGCGTTCACTACTTCCCCCGGCCCGAGGCCCGCGAAACACACCGAATCACCCCACGGTGATCGGCGCGATGCACCCCGGTGGACCGTCGTGGCCACCCCGAGTTGGGCCAGGGCCGCCGACCACAGTTCGCCCAGCCATCCAAAGGCCCGACCCACATCATCGTCCCAGAGGGGATCACCGGCCGGCACCAACACGTCCACCCACAGCACCTCACCGGGAACCACCAGCACCGCACCCCCGCCGCTCCGCCGATGCACCACCTCATGGTCGCCCTCGGCCACCTCCGCCTGCTGGGTGCTCCCGAGCACCAATGCGGCCACGGTGGGCTCAAACACCCACACCGCTCGGCGGGGCACGACCGGGAGTGGCCGGGCGTGGGAGACCGACGGAGGCTCCTGGAATCGTTCGATGGACCAGGTCAAGCCGACCCCGCCGCCGACGCGATCCGACGAGCCACGCCGACCCCATGACGAGCCATCGCACCACACCGCCGGCAGGAGGCATTGAGCACCACGGCCCCAGACATCTCTGTCAACCTACCTCTCGCCGCCGTCGCCAGGCCCGCTTCACCACCGGCACGTTGTCTCAATGAGGCTTCCGGCGTCGATTTGGGCGAGACTAGAAGACCGGGCGGCCGGGGATAGCCGCTACGTCGAGCAACCAGGAGCGCCTCATGTCCGTGTGCCCGCAGTGTCAGACCGATGTGAATCTGCGCCTGCAGCGGCGCGATGGGGAGCCTGGCTACCAATGCTCGAAGTGCGATACCTGGTTGCAGTTCGGTGCCCTGCCGCCCAAGGCCCCCACGAAGGGCCGGGCCTCCGCCCACAAGGCCAGCGCTGGTCGTTGGCCCGACGATTTCCCCCTCGATGCCGACGGCAAGATCGCCGAGGGCATCGTCGTCACCTCCAAGTCTGGCGACATCGAAGGCCGCACCACCGGCGCCCGCCTGCGCTGCACCTCCATTGGTTGCCCGGGCTGGTTTATCGCCGTCACCTGGGAATCCGGTCAGGCCCTCCGGCCGTGCTCGGAAGGGTGGCACTACGACGCCGACACCAACACGATTCGCATCACCGGTGGCGGCGAGATCTCCGGACGCTTCATTGCCCCCGCGCCCCTCGGCGTGGAGCCGCTGCCGCGGGAGGATTGGCCCGAGCGAGGCTCGCTCTCCAAGCGCAAGGGCTGGCGTATCAGCCACGCCGCCCCCCGCGCCTGACCCCTACCCCTTCGACGCTCGACACCAGCGCAGGTACGTCACGAGGTGGCCCGGTTCGGGGACCTGGTCCCCCGCGCCCCCGTAGGCGGTTTCCATGCGAAAGCGCAGGTAGTCCTCGTCGGGGACCGGCAGGAACGGCGCCCGTCGCCACCACCCCGGGCGGGCCATCCGATATCCCTGCCGGAGGGCCGTGCCCCACAGACTCGGATGCGCCAGCACCTCCCCCACCGCCCGACCGATCCCCCTTCGTGTCAGGACCGCACCGCCTGCTCATCTCGCCAGGTGGGAGGCGTGGCGCCACGGGGTTCCTTCGGGAGTCCGAGCACCAACTCCCCCAGGATGTTCCGTTGAATCTGACTGGAGCCGGCGTAGATCGTGCCCGCACGAGCGTTGAAAAAGGTACCCACCCAACTGGCGCTGTCGTTCGGAGCGCCGGGATCATCGGTTTGGAACGACGACGCCGGCCACCGGCCATCCGGGGTCATCGCATCGGGCCCAAGGATGTCGATGGCTAGTTCGCTCACCACCTTGTGGTACTCGCTCCAGAAGAGTTTGAAGGTGCTGCCCTCCGGGCCGGGCTGATGCCCCTGCACGAACTGGGTGAGGGTGCGCAACCCGAGGAAGCGCATGACCTCCACCTGGGTGTGGCACCACGCCAGACGCTGGCGAATGACCGGATCGGAGGTGGCGCCTCGCTCCTGGGCCAGGGCGATGAGACGGTTGAGTTCGGTGCGGAACATCAGCGGGAAAGTGGCAGCGGCCTCGCCCCGCTCGTAGCCCAGCAGCGTCATGGCGACACCCCATCCGCCGTTGACTTCGCCAATCACGTTCTCCTTGGCGCACTTGGCGTCGGTGAAGAACACCTCATTGAACTCAGACTCCCCTGAGATCATCTTGATGGGCCGCACCTCGATGCCGGGTTGGTCGAGTGGCACCAGTAGGAAGGTGATGCCCTTGTGCTTCGGCACATCGGGGTCAGTGCGGGTGAGCACGAAGATCCAGTTGGCGAGGTGCCCCGCCGAGGTCCAGATTTTCTGACCGTTGATCACCCATTCGTCACCGTCGAGGACCGCCCGGCAACCGATGTTGCCTAGATCGGATCCGGCATTCGGTTCGGAGTAGCCCTGGCACCAGATGTCCTCGCCGGAGAGGATCCGGGGGATGAAGTGGCGCTTCTGGTCTTCCCGACCCCAATCGAGGATCGTATTGCCGACCATCTGGACGGAAAAGACGTCGTTGGTTCCTCCCAGTGGCACACCGGCGCGCTGAAACTCCTCCGCCAGGATCACCTGTTCCAGCGCGGTAAGACCGGGACCACCGAACTCCTTGGGCCAGGATGTCGCAAGGTAGCCGTGTTCATGGAGAGTGGCTCGCCATGCCTTGGTGAATAGCTCAACTTCATGGCGCGGTAGGGAGCCGATCCCCGGCCAGGCCGCCGGGAGGTGCTCGGCAAGAAACGCTTGCACCTTCTCGCGGTAAGCAGTGGCCTCAGGCGGATAACTGGGATCCATGCTTCGGGACACTAGCGATGTCAGCGAGCAATACCCACCGGATGACCCAGAGCCCGCCACGCCAAGCCCCCCGCGCCTATCAGCGGCCCCGCATCACCGAGACGGGCGGGAAGGATGCGTACGCCGTGGGTGAAACCAATCCGCGCCGAACGGTCGAGTTCAGCCTGCGCAGCCTCGAAAAACACCGTGCCAAAACCGAGGGCCACCGAACCCGCCACCACCGCCAGTCGCAGATCCAGCAACGCCGCCACCGACGCCACCGCTTGCCCTACCAATCGACCGGTCCGAGATCGCTCGGCCGCATCAGCCTCGGCGGCCGGACGAGCCGTACGGGCCTGTATGGCCGTCCCCGACACCTCCGCTTCCAGACACCCCCGGCCACCGCACGCACAGCGCGCCCCGCGGGGTTCAACGATGACGTGACCGATGTGCCCAGCGTTGCCCGACGCGCCGTCGAGCAGTCGGCCCTCGAGCACGATGCCCCCACCAACGCCGGTGGATACCACCACGGCAATGAAGTTTCGTTCTCCCTGTGCCTCCCCCACCCAGGCCTCTGCCACCGCCAACGCCTTGGCGTCGTTATCCACATGCACATCAACCCCCAAGCTCTGCTGGAGCCGTGCCCGCAGGGGGAACTCGCGCCAGCCGGGGATGTTGATCGGCGACACCATCTCGCCCCCGAAAGTCATCGGACCACCGCTGCCCACCCCCGCCGCCACCTCGTCGCCGTGGCGCACCGCCGCCGCCGCCGCCAGGAGCGCCGCAAACACTTCCTCTCCGGTGCCCTCCGGAGGCGTCGGCCGGCTGGCCCGCGCCAGCAATCGACCGGCGGAATCAACCAGGCCCGCCGCCACCTTCGTGCCCCCGACATCAAGTGCCAACACGGTCCCTTGCATCGCCCTGAAGTTACTGGGGCTGGCGCACCGGCGCCGCCGTCAGCGGCGCAGGGGTTGGTGGGATACCAACCCGAGGTTCCCGACGGCCCGTCGGCGACTCCCCGCGTGGGTACTCAGAGGTGAGGATCTCACGAGGGCGCTCTACTCGTCGGCTTGACGGAAACGGTCGCGCACACGACCTCGCGCACCGTCGATGGCATCGCGGAGATGGGTGGCCTTCATGGATCGGGAGACCTCGTCGAGCCCAGCCTTGCCAAGTTTGCGCAGGTTGCGCTCGAAGAAAAGGGCGCAGGCCAACATCACCAAGAATCCGCCAAAGGCCAACAGGTAGCCCGTAGACAGCGAGGCCACCAAGAAAATTACCCCGAGCACGAAACCAAAACCCGACCACTTCATACGGCGCAGCGTGTGGGTGTAGAGCGTGGTTTCGCCTACGCGACCGGCGAAGTCGGGGTCATCGGCGTAGAACTGCTGCGCGATGTCGTGGAGGATGCGTTCTTCGTCTTCTGATAGCGGCACCCTGACCCCCTCGACCGTTGCTGAATCGGATCTTTCGGTTCTGTTGAATCATTCCACAACGTCCTCGGGGAGACAACGCGAGCCCCTATCTGGTCACGTCCCTGGCTGATCCGTTGGCCCCCATTGCTGGTCGCCACGGCGCTTTACCCGGATCCCGCTGGCATCCACCAGGGAAGCCGGACCGATAGCAGCGGCGCCGTAGCGAGCCCGTATCGCGTCGATAGCCCCGGTGGCGTCGTCCCAGGACGGGGCCTCGACATCGTCGAGGGTCAGTTGGCGAGCGCGGTCGTCCAACAGATGACTGACATGAACGCCCAGCAGACGCACCCCCGGGGCTGGGTCGATCTGCGCTAACAGGCCCCCTGCCGCCCTCACCACATCGGGCCCGGTGTCTACCGCGGAGGGCAACGTGACCGCCCGGGTAATGGTGCTGAAATCATGGAAGCGCACCTTGAGGGTGACCGTGCGTCCCGCCATTCCTGCGTGGCGCAGCCGGGCGGCCACGGCATCGCCAAGGCGCACCAATTCACGCTGGAGTGAGGCCAGCTCGTAGTGATCGCGGGCGAAGGTCTCCTCATGACCAACGGACTTAGCGCGCCCCACGGGCACGACCTCCCGCTCGTCGTGGCCGGTGGCCAAGCGCAGCAGATGGGTGCCGGCCGCCACCCCCACGGCGGTGGTGGCGGCGCGACGGTCAAGGGTGGCGAGGTCCGCCACGGTGACCACGCCCATTCGTTGCAACTTCTCCAACGTCTTGGGCCCCACACCCCAAAGCGCCTGCACCGGCAGCGGCAGAAGAAACGACAACACCGCCGATTGCTCCACCACCTTTACCCCCAGACCCGGCTCGGGACCGCGGCGCCCTATCGTTGGCTTCGCCGCTTCCGATGCCAGTTTGGCGATGAACTTCGACGGGGCCACGCCCACTGAGCAGGTCAGGCCCTCTTGCGCGAACACGGCGGCACGAATGGCGGCACCGATCGTGGGTCCATCACCGTGGAGGCGCAGCGACCCACTCACATCGAGGAACGCTTCATCAAGAGAGATCGGTTCCACCAGAGGAGTGAATGATTGGAAGATCGCCATCAGGTGGCGACTGATCTCGGCATAGTGGTCGTGGTCACCGGGCACGAAGACGGCGTGCGGACAACGTCGTTGGGCCTGAGCGGAAGACATCGCCGAGTGGATCCCGAACACGCGCGCTTCGTAACTAGCCGCCGCCACCACTCCTCGCGCCCCCGGCGCCCCCACGATCACCGGTTGACCGCGCAATTCCGGGTGACGTTGCTGCTCTACGGAGGCATAGAACGCGTCCATGTCCACATGCAGGATCGTGCGGATCACCGGGGGTGTCATGGATCCACTCGGGCAACGACCACGTCGTTGGGTGGTGCGCCGGTTACCCGATAGCGGTAGGACCGCCTCTCAGGGTAGTCCCACCGCTCGCTTAGCCAGTCCGTGAGGGGCTCGAGCACCCAGGGATGGTTGCCCGCCAACAGCGCCGTGAGGTCGTCGTCGGCCACGAACCGTGCCTCGACCACGATGCCATCGGGGTCTTCCACCTGCACTTCACCCTCGTAGGAAACAGCGAGATAGACCTCCACCCGGAGCGTCCAACCCATCTCCTGCGCCTCGCAGTGAACCTCATAGACCGGCCCTCGCCACTCGGCCACCGCCAGGCCCGTCTCTTCGAGCACCTCGCGGGTAAGCCCCCCGAGGAGAGGTTCCCCGGCTTCAATCACCCCGCCCGGTGGTGTCCAGTCCTCCCGGTTGTTGCGCCGGAGATTGCGCACGAGGAGAAGGCCCTCCGCCCCCACGATCAGGCCTGCGCCCACCGTCCAGTCCTGCATTGCTCCATCCTCGCGCGAACCTGAGCCGATCCCGCCGAACCCCAACAAGGCCGCCGCTGGCGATAACCGAAGGTCCGGAGGTATTACTTGAGACGGAGGCGCACGCCACACACGTCGTGCTTGGCGGCCTTCTGCAGCACCAGATCGGCGCGTTGACGGCTCGGCAGAATGTTCTCGCGGAGGTTCGGTCTATTGATCGACGCCCAAATACTGCGGGCGGCCGCCTCCAGTTCGGAGTCAGACAAGGCGGCGAAGTGACGGAAAAAGGAGGTTTCGTCGCTAAAGGCGATGTCTCGTAGCACGAAAAAGCGGTCCACATACCACTGCTCGATATCGGCTTCCTCGGCATCGACATAGATCGAAAAGTCGATCCAGTCGGATACGAAGCGGGCATCCGCACCTGCCGACGCGCCGGCCTGGAGCACGTTGAGGCCCTCCAGGATGACGATGTCGGGATCATGAAGCACTTGCTCTTCCCCGGTCATCACGTCGTAGACAACATGGGAGTACACCGGCGCCCGCACCACGGGCTCGCCGCGCTTCACCTCCTCCAGAAACTGCATGAGGCGGCGAACGTCGTAACTCTCGGGGAACCCTTTCCGCTCCATGAGGCCGCGCTCTTCCAACACTGCGTTGGGGCGCAAGAACCCGTCGGTGGTGACTAGTTCCACGTTGGGGTGGCCCGGCCAGCGGGCCAGGAGGGCCTGCAGCACGCGAGCCGTGGTGCTTTTTCCCACCGCCACGCTGCCCCCGATGCCGATGACGAACGGCGTGCGTTGATGAGGGCGCCCCAGGAACGTGTCGGTGGTCCGCTGCAATACTTGCGTTGCCGCCACTCTGAGATGCAGGAGACGAGATAACGGCAGGTACACATCGGTGACCTCGCGCCGATCGAGACGATCGTTGAGCCCGCGCATGGCCTCCAGATCCTCCACCCCAAGCGAAAGTGGGGTGGCCTCGGCCAGGACCGCCCATTCCGGGCGGTTGAAACTCCGGTATCCCGCCCAGGCGCCGCCAGTCACAGCCACCACGCTACGCACGCCAGCACGGTGCGCGACAAGCCCGGCTCCTTCCCTACGCTAGAGGTCATGCAAACTCCACCGGACAACCCCGAGTACGCGCCGTCATCGCTCCCGCCCCGCCGTGCTCGCGTGTTGGCGTTCCTCTCCATCGTGGTGGGTGGGGTCTGTGGTGGTCTCATTGGCTACGGGTTTGCCGACCTCACCTGCACCACCAACTGCGCCATCCTCGCCGGCGCTGCCGGGGTGCTCGGGGCGGTGGTGGGCGCGGTGGGCGTGGGCGTAGTGGCCATCCTCGCCCTACGGGCCATGGGCGAATGGAACACCCGCTCCGACTCGTCGCCGTGAGGGGTGTTTAGGTAGAGAAGCGAAGCCCACGGAAGGCTTCGGCATACTCCAAGCCGCTGCGCTGTCCCTCCTCGGCGGCGCGATGCGCCAAAAGTTCCCGCACCAAATCGGGATCACCGCCCAGACGACTCTCGTGGCACACCACCGCCTCCACTTTGGTGGCCAACACCGCCTCGATGTCTACCCAGGTGTCGGCCTCCAGCGTGCCCGAGAGCAACACAAGCCCTACTTGATGGGCGGTGCCGGCGGCGGGTTCGTAGAGCGGGCTCGCGGCAGGCACGAGCGAGTCGACCACGGCCCACCCGAGTTGCCGGTGGTCCCGATGGTTCACGTAACTATCGCCGAAGAACACCGCGGTGGGATCAGGTGCGATCAGAGCATCGGGCCGCAGTCGGCGGATGATCTCCAACAGGACCAGCCGCAGGGGGGCGTCGTTGCCGATCTCCCCGTCGGGGTACCCGAGGTACTCCACGCCCGCAAGGCCAAGCACCGCGGCCGCCCGGCGCACCTCCTCGGCCCGGTGGTCGGCGAGCGCATCAGGGTCCGTGGACGGGTCGAAGCTCCCTTTGTCACCCCGGTTGGCGATCACCAGATGCACCTCGGTGCCGAGCGAAGCCCAGCGAGCGAGGGTGCCACCGCAGCCCACCTCAGGATCATCGGGGTGGGCGAACACGGCGAGGGCGCGCCGGGGAATGGTGCCCTCAATCACGGCTCCCATCTCCGGACGGCATCGCAAACAACGGGGTGCTTCACACACCTCACCGTACTGCCCGGCCAGGCCGGGCCGGGGCCCCTGGTATCCCGGTGCTGATCGCCCCGCTCCCGCCCGTCGATCCGCCACAGAACCTATCGTCGTGCCATGACCGCTGAGCCCGACCTGGCCATCCTCCGCTCCCTCTGCGAACGGGTAGCCCGGGAGGCCGGTCGCCTGCTGCGCAACGGCATGACACGAACCGACATCCAGGTGGAGGCAAAGCGAACCGAGACCGACCTGGTAACCGAGATGGACCGAGCCTCCGAAGCACTGATCACTCAGCGGCTCATCGAGTGGCGGCCCGACGACGGCATCCTCGGGGAGGAAGGGGCCTACCGAGACGGCACCAGCGGTGTGCGCTGGATCGTGGACCCCCTCGACGGCACCACCAATTATCTCTACGGCCTTTCGGGATTCAACGTGTCTATCGGTGTTGAGGTGAACGAACAACCAGCGGCCGGAGCGGTGTACGACATCGTGCGCGATGAACTCTTCAGCGCATCACGCGGCGGCGGGGCCACCCGCAACGGTGAGACCATCCAGACCACCTCGGCCCGCCATCTCCCTCACGCCCTCGTGGGGACCGGGTTCTCCTACGAGCCCCGCCAGCGCCGCCATCAGGCCGAGGTTCTCGTCACGCTGTTACCGAAGGTTCGCGACATCCGCCGCCAGGGCGCCGCCGCCCTGGATCTGTGCTCGGTGGCCTGCGGACGCCTCGATGCCTACTACGAACAGGGGTTGTCGCCGTGGGACGTCGCCGCCGGCGGCCTGATCGCCATCGAGGCCGGGGCGGCGGTTACCAACCTGGCTGGCGATGCGGTTACCGCCGGCACGGTCGTGGCTGCTGCCCCGGGCATCGCGCCCGCGCTGCGAAGCCTGCTGCAGAGCGCCGGCGCCACCGACGCCTAACGCCCCGAGCGATTGCGGCCATCGCTGACAGAGGGGCCAATCCGGCTGTAACCCGATCGCAACACGAACGCCACCAAACCGGCAACCCGGGCGGGCAAGGTGGCTCCCATGTCTTCTTCACCCGGGCAACGAGAGCCAGTCACGATGCGGACCAATGGTGCTGGCGTGGTGATCGAGTTGACCGATCTTCTCGACGCGCAGACGGGGGCTGCGCTGGTGACGGCGACCAACCTGGCGGTGGAGATGTCCCCCGACCGCGTCGACATCGACCTACGCTGCTTGCAGTCCTGGACCCAGGATGGGGCTTCCTCTCTGGTGCGCTGTCGGGAAATCTGCAGTGACCTGCCTGATGGCCTCCACTACCGCACGGGCCGTGGGCCAGGTCGAGCTGCGCTGCTCGCCGCCTACACCTGAGCCATGCCGTCGCCCTTCGGCGACGATCTCATCACTAGGATGCGTTCTGTGTCCACGCACATCCTGGCAGTCGAAGACGACGAGCGGATCCGCACCGCGGTCAAACTCGCCCTCGAAGATGAGGGATGGGTGGTGGCCGAGGCGGCCACCGGCGAAGATGCCCTCACCGCCTTTCAGCAGCAGCCTGCCGATGTGGTGCTCATCGACATCATGCTCCCGGGAATCGACGGCTTCGAAGTGTGTCGCTCCATCCGCCGCCTTTCTGACGTACCCATTGTGATGGTCACCGCTCGGGCGGACACCCACGACGTGGTGGCCGGCCTTGAAGCCGGGGCCGACGACTACCTCACCAAACCCTTCGCCCCCAAGGAATTGTCGGCTCGTATCCGGGCCCTATTGCGCCGGGCCCGGACCTCCGAGGTCGCTTCACCGCATCTTCGCTTCGGCGACCTCGAGATCGTGGCCGAGGAGGGCGTAGTGCGTCGCAGCGGTCACGATGTCCACCTCACCAAGACCGAGTTCCGGGTGCTGGTGGAGCTCGCCCAAAGCCCCGGGCGGGTGTTCAGCCGTGAGGTGCTGCTCGAACGAATCTGGGGCTACGGCTACTTCGGCGATGGGCGCTTAGTTGATGTGCACGTGCGGCGGCTCCGCACCAAGGTTGAAGCCGATCCCGCGCATCCCCGGCACGTCGTCACGGTGCGCGGGCTCGGCTACAAGCTCCAGGTCTGACATCGCCGCTCTCCGCCGTTTCCTGATGACCCAGCACCTCGGGTTGCGAGCCAGAATCACCCTGGCGTTCGCCATCGGCACCCTCGTGCTCTCCGCCCTGCTTTCGGCGACGGCGTGGGGCCTCACGCGCCAAAACCTGCTCGATCAACGAGAGGACTCCTCCGGCGTGGTCTTCTACCGGAACGCTGAGATCGTGCAACAACGCCTTCCCACCGAAACCGACGCGCTGACCCTGGTGGGAAGTCTTGCCACCCCCCTCGGGGCGCACCCCATCGTGTACTCCGACGGCGCCTATACGCCTCTCACCCCCGAGTTCGGGCGAGAGGCGTTGCCAGCGGCTGTTCGAGACGCCGTGCTGAGCGGTGAACCTGTTCGCATGCGCTTCCGACTGCGCGGGGACATGCAACTGGCGATCGGCATCCCCATCCCCTCCGCTAACGCGGCCTACTTCGAGATCATCCCGCTGGAGGACATCGACGCCACCCTTGCCGCGTTGGGCATGTCCCTGCTGGCTGCCTCGCTGGTGACCGCCCTCGCGGGCGCCACGCTGGGATGGTGGGCCTCCCGCCGCGCCCTTCGGCCGCTATCTGATGTGTCCACCGCCGCCATGGCCCTGGCGGCGGGGCGCCTCGACACCCGTCTCAGCCCCAGTCGAGACCCGGACCTGCGTCCGATCTCGGCCTCCTTCAACGACATGGCGCAAGCGCTCCAAGATCGGATCGAACGAGACGCCCAGTTTGCTTCGGACGTAAGCCATGAACTGCGCTCCCCCCTGATGACCCTGGCGGCGTCGATTGAGGTGATGGACAACCAACGCGATGACCTCACCGAACGTGCCCAGGCGGCGCTCGACCTGATGACGGGTGACATCGCTCGCTTTCAACAGTTGGTCGAGGACCTCCTGGAGATCTCGCGATTCGATGCCGGCGTGGTCCGGCTTGAGTTGGAGGAAGTCCATCTGGCCGAACTCGTGATGCAGGCGGTGAGGCACTCCACCGATCGCGATATTCCCGTGGAACTCGATGCCGAGTTGGCGGGCGTCGTGGTGCGGGCCGACAAGCGCCGGATCGTTCGGGTCATCGCTAACCTGCTGGACAACGCTGCCAAATACGGCGGGGGGGCCACTAGCGTGTCGCTGCGTGGGGTCGACAACGGTGTCCAGATCGCCATCGAGGATCGTGGCGAGGGTGTGCCTGAGGAAGACCGAGCGCAGATCTTCGGCCGGTTCAACCGGGGGGGATTGGCCGGTCGGCGAAGCGCCAGCGATGGGGTCGGGCTCGGGCTGGCGCTGGTGAGCGAACACGTGGGCCTGCACGGCGGCCGGATATGGGTGGAAGACCGAACCGACGGCCTCAGCGGTGCCCGATTCGTCATTGAGTTACCGGTGGAGGAGCCAGGATGATCCGGGGCGGCCGTCTCCTGGTGCTGGCCGTGTTGCTCGCCACGGGCTGCGGCGTGTCCGCCGACGGCCAGCCACAGGCTATCGAGCCAGCGAACCTGCCCCCGGGCCTGCTCGATGCCAATCCAACTTCCAGCACCACGCTCCCCGAATCCCTCTCCACCACTACGGTCGAGGTGTATTTCTTGCAACGCCAGGGCGATACCAGCGTGCTTGTTTCGGTGTCCCGAGAAGTAAGGAAGAGCGAGGCCACCCTGCCGGGGACCCGCATCGCCCCGCTACTGGCGGCCCCCACTCTTGGGGAACAGCAGCAAGGACTCACCACGGCGATTCCTCCCGCCACCAAGCTTTTGCGAGCGCCGGCACCCGCCGGCTCCGACGATCTGCTCATCGACCTCTCCAGTGAGCTCTTTGATGCCCAGGGTCAAGATTTGGCCAACGCCTTTGGCCAGATCGTTTGGACGGTGACCGAAATTCCCGGGATCACCGGCGTGCGCTTCCTGCGCGATGGGGTGGCCATCAACGCCGTTGATGACCAGGGCGTTGAGCAGCAAGGAGCGGTGAGCAAAGCCAACTACCAATCTCTGGCGCCAGGGTAGGCACGTTCCCGCCTGATGTCCGAGAGCGTCTAGCGTGAGCGTTGGATGTCTGTCATCGTCGCCATTGACGCCGGTACCACCGGTGTACGGGCCTTTGCCCTGCGCGACGACGGCACCGCCGCCGGCATCTCCTACACCGAGTTCACCCAACACTTCCCACGACCCGGCTGGGTCGAACACGACGCGCTGGAGATTTGGCGGGCCGTCCAGCACACGCTGAGCGACCTGACCAGTCGGCTCACTGAACCCATCGCGGCGGTGGGCATCACCGACCAGCGAGAGACCGTGGTCGCATGGGATCGTCGTACGGGCCAGCCTCTGCACCGGGCCATCGTGTGGCAGGACCGCCGCACTGCCGAGCGCTGCGATGCCCTGAGCGAGAGCGGCTTCGGGCCGCTCGTGCGCCGCACCACCGGCCTCGTAGTCGACCCCTACTTCTCCGCCACCAAGTTCGAGTGGCTCCTCACCGAGGGCGGAGTGGTAACCGGCCCCGATCTCGCCCTGGGCACCATCGACAGTTGGATCCTCTGGAACCTGACCGGCGGACCAAACGGCGGTGTGCACGCCACGGAACCTTCCAACGCCAGCCGCACCATGCTCTTGGATATCCGCACCCTTACCTGGTCGGCGGAGCTGAGCGATCATTTCAGTGTGCCGACGGCGGCACTACCTGAAGTCCGGCCCTCCTCCGGCCGCTTCGGTGTCACGGCGGCGGGCACCGGGCTGCCAACGGGCCTCCCCGTATCGGGCATGGCGGGCGACCAACAGGCCGCCCTGTTCGGGCAGGCCTGCTTAGAACCGGGGATGACGAAGAACACCTATGGCACCGGCAGTTTTGTCCTCATGAACGTGGGCACAACGTGTCCGGAGCCCGCCGAGGGCCTGCTCACAACGGTGGCTTGGACACTGGCCGATGGCACCTCGGCCTACGCGCTCGAGGGCGCCATCTTTTCCGCCGGCAGCGCCGTGCAATGGCTCCGCGACGCCCTTGGCATCATCGATAAACCCCAAGACATCGAGGCCCTGGCTGCCTCCGTGCCCGACTCGGGGGGGTGCTACATCGTTCCCGCATTCACCGGACTCGGCAGCCCCTGGTGGGATCCGCACGCCCGGGGCACCATCATGGGCATCACTCGCGGCACCAACCGGGCCCACCTCGCTCGAGCGGTGCTGCAGGCCATCAGCCTCCAGACTCGCGACGTGGTCCGGGCCATGAGCGAGGCATCGGGCTATCCCATCACTGCGCTCAAGGCCGACGGCGGGGCGGCGGCCAACAACCTGTTACTTCAACTGCAGGCCGATGATCTCCAGGTAGCAGTGTCACGACCGGTGATCCAGGAGACCACCGCCATGGGCAGTGCCTACCTTGCGGGGCTGGCCGAGGGAGTCTGGGACTCCCCCGCCGACATCAGCGCCAACTGGAAACTTGACGCCACGTTTACGCCCACGGTTCCCGCCCGGCCCAACACCGAGGCCACGGCTGCCTGGCAACGGGCCATCGACCGCTCCCGCGGCGGCAACTTCTAACCCCTCACACTCAGCACGACACGGAGGGGTGGGCGCGCTGGGCCGCTCCCCTCAGGATCTCCCCCAAACGAGTGTCCACGATCTGGGCCAGGGCCGCCACCTGTCGTCGCTCCCGCGCCCGGTAGGCCGTACCAACCCTGCCGACCACCAAGGCCAGGCCCGCCGTCGGAAGCGGCGACCACACCACATCATCGGGTCCGGTGTCGCCGGCGAGCACCCGAGCCGAAGACTGACTCCCCCGCACGAACGCCTCCAGCCAGGGGGCAGCAGGCGCGTTCCCCTCCTGCGTGACCACCGACCCGTCCTCGATGGATAGCACCGCCGCCCAGTGCGCACCCACGGCGCGCCGGGCGTGGAGCACCACGCCGGCTAGGAGTTCATCCCGATCCGTAAGGCCCACCAGGATGGCCACCGTCTCCAGAGCATCCAGGCGCGGATCGTGTATGACCTCCACCACCCGCCGAATCTCCTCCACATCAACCCCATCTACCTGTTGGATCTCCTGCACCAGCAGTCCTTGCAGCGCACCGTCGGGCAGGTCCACCACCAACTCGTCAATGGCCCGACCCGCCCCACGCTCGAGGATCTCGATCCCCACAATCTCGCCCCGTACCGCCCCAATCCGGCTCGCTACCTGACCCAGCGCGCCCGGTCGGTCGGGCAACCAAACCCGCACGATGAATGTCTCCATGATCGGAAAGATATCTACCGCAGGTGAACGACGTGTTTCCGGATGACGACGCCGCCAACAACACCTCGACTCGAACGTTGGGGTCCAAATAGTCAAGCGGACTACCGTTCCCATCCATGACACGGCGGCTCACCCAACGAGGGCTCCAGCGGCGTGAAGAACTCATGACCTTCGCCACTGCTCGCTTCGCCGAACAGGGCTACCACCCCACCTCGGTGAGCGAAATCGTCGCGGGTCTCGGGGTGGGTAAGGGCGTCTTCTATTGGTACTTCGACTCGAAGGAACAGTTGTTCCTGGAGATTCTCAAGGATGCCCAGATGGATTTACGCCGCCGGCAACAGCAAGCCATCGGCGATGAGGCCGACCCCTTGCAACGAATCCGGCTCGGGCTACACGCGTCGTTGGCGTGGGCCGAGGCTCACCGCGACCACAACAAGTTGATCCAATTCGCGTCCACCGAGAGCACGTTCGTCGACGCGCTTCGGCGAGGCCAGGACATTGCGGTGGCCGACGTAGTGCAACACGTGAAGGAGGCCATCGCGGGCGGCCACATTCGCGATGCCGACCCCGATGTGCTGGCCCACGCCATGGTGGGGGTCGCGGCACACCTCACGCGGGTGTTTATCTACGAACGAGGCGAGTCGGCCGAGGTCATTGCGGAGGCGACGGTGGCGTTCTGCCTGGATGGCCTCAGCCCAGCTTGATCAGAACCTTCTTGAGGCTCCGCATAGCCTGATTGATTCGTTGCTCGTTCTCGATCAGAGCGAAGCGCACGAAGCCATCACCGCCGGGTCCGAATCCGACCCCCGGCGAGGTCGCCACTTGAGCCTCGCGCACCAGCATGGAGGAGAACTCGATGGAACCCATCTCACGATAGGGCTCCGGAATGGGAGCCCAGGCGAACATGGTGCCCTTGGGCCGAGCCATATCCCATCCCATGCGATCGAGACCATCACAAAGCGCATCGCGACGAGCCTGATAGATAGCGCCAACCTCCTTGGGGAAGTCGACCGCTTCGTTGAGGGTAACCGTGGCGGCAATCTGGATCGGCTGGAAGGCGCCGTAATCGAGATATGACTTGAGCTTCGCCAACGCCTGAACCACCTCGCGATTTCCCGCCAGGAAGGCCATCCGCCAACCGGCCATCGAGAACGACTTGGTCATCGAGTACAACTCGACGGCACATTCCTTGGCGCCTTCCGCCTGCAGAATCGACGGCGGCTCCCACCCGTCGAACCCCAACTCGGCGTAGGCGTTGTCGTGCACCACGATCACGTTGTTGGCCCGAGCAAAGTCCACCAGGTCCTGAAAGAACCCGAGATCGACACACGCGGTGGTGGGGTTGTGCGGAAACGAGCACACAATCACCTTCGGGCGCGGCCACGAGTACTCGAACACCGTCCGGATCCGTTCCAAAAACTGGCCGTCGTCGTTGACATCGGTGGTCATAGGGATCTCGCGCACCACCGCACCGGCAAAAAGCGGGCCCCAAATGTGGATCGGGTACGACGGCGACGGCACGATGGCTGCGTCGCCGGGGCCTAGCAGCACCCACATCAGGTGACTGAAGCCCTCCTTGGCTCCGATGGTGGAAATAACCTCGGTATCGGGGTCGAGGTCAACATCGAAGCGCCGCTTGTACAGGCTGGCCACCGCCTGCCGCAGTTTCGGGATGCCCCGACTGGCCGAGTAGCGGTGGTTCCTCGTGTTCTGGGCGGCCTCGCAGAGTTTTTCCACGGCAATCTCCGGGCTGGGGATGTCGGGGTTTCCGAAGCCGAGATCCACCACATCGTGTCCGGCTCGCCGGGCCTCCACCTTCAATCCGTCGATGATGGTGAACACGTACGGGGGCATCTCGTTGATCCGACGGAACTCCATCTCGTCAGGCTACCCCTGGCTCCTCCACTGCCCCGAGTTCTTTGGTGGCAAGATCTCTTGGTGGACAACAAGATCGAAGTCATCATCGAAATACCCCGCGGTAGCCGCAATAAGTACGAGTACGACCACGATCACCACATCATGCGCTTGGACCGTCGGCTCTTCACGGCCACGGGTTACCCGGCTGATTATGGATTCATCCCCAACACCTTGTCCGAGGACACCGATCCGCTCGACGCCCTCGTACTCCTCGACGACCCCACCTTTCCGGGGTGCTGGGTGTCCTCCCGCCCGATCGCTGTGTTCTGGATGACCGATGACGCTGGCCCCGACGCCAAGATCATTTGCGTCCCCGCCGACGACCCCCGCTGGGCGCACATCACCGACCTGGACACCCTGCCCGACCATCTGGGGCAGGAGATCAGCCACTTCTTCGAGGTCTACAAGGCGCTCGAGCCCGCTAAATACTCCACGGTGGAGGGATGGGAAGGGGCGGCGGCAGCCTGGCAGGAGATTCGAGATTGCCAGGAACGCTTCACCCAACAAGCGTTGCCATAGCGGGCACCTCAGCCCCCTTCGGCGGCGAGGAGGGCCGCACCGATGGCGCCCGCCCGATCCCCTAGTGCGGCGGCCACGATGGGCACCGCCGGTCGTCGGTCACCTGCCATCACGAGATCCGAGAAGCGCATCTGCACCTCCGGCAGGAGGAGGTCAGCCGCCTCCACCAGACCGCCACCGATCACAATGACAGCGGGATCGAGCACATTGACGAGGTTGGCCAAGCCGAGGGCGATCCAGTGCGCCAATTGCCCCACCACCGTCAACGCCTCTGCGTCCCCGGCCCGGGCCGCCGCGGTGACGTGTTCACCTCGTAGGGCTTCGGGGTCCCCGCCGGCTCGCTCGACGGCTCCATCAAGACGCCCTCCATAGGCTGCGTCACGTCCGAGCCGAGCAAAGCCCGTACCCGACGCGAACCGCTCCCAGCAGCCGCGCTTCCCACACGGACACGGAGGGCCGTTGGGGTCCACCACCATGTGCCCGGGCTCGCCGGCGAACCCGTTCGCCCCGCGCAGAAGCCGTCCGCCGGTGATGATCCCCGCCCCGATCCCCGTGCCGAGTGTCACCACGAGCGCCTCGTCGTACCCGCGGGCGGATCCGGCGGCCTGCTCGGCCACCGCGTGACAGTTGGCGTCGTTGTCCACCACCGTGAGCCGGCCTGACCGTTGGGTGAGAACCTCGGCGAGGGGTACATCGTGCAAGCGCCGGAGGTGCGGACCCATCCGCAAGGTGCCCTGACGATCGACCAAACCGGGCACCCCCACCCCAACCCGGGCGGCGGGGGCCGACAAGCCAACCACCAGCGCTAGGAGGGTATCGACGAGGCCATCGCCACCCTCGGGCGTGGGCACTCGCTGCTCGGCTCGGACCACATCGGGGCAGGACGGGTCAAGAGCCACGCCCAACACCTTGGTGCCGCCCACATCAATCCCGATGGTCTCCACGACCAACAGCATGCCCGCCGGGGGCCAGCGGCGAGGCCACCCAACGCCCGGCCCTAGTAACGCAGCAGTGCCCCGATCCGTCCCAACACGTCGAGATCGGCGTTGCCCACGCAAATCGTCACCGGGACGCTCCGCGTCAGAGCCGCCTCGAGGCAGCCTTCGACCACATCGTCCACCCGCAGCATCGCCACTCCGTTGGCGGGGTTGGTGGGCCCCACCAACCGGAGGGCGTCGGTGGCGGGACAACGCCATCCCGCTTGGGCAAAGCCACGTGAAATGAGCAGTCGCTCGACGCGATGTTCATTGAGCGCCTGCAGTGTTGGCCCTAGTCCAGCCACCCCCTTGCCGCCCCCAGCCACCGCCTGGCGCAGCCGCGCTACTAGGGCCGTCTCCTGTCCTCGCTCCACGCTTAGTTCCACCTCTTCCGCGGCGCGCTGGACGTCGACGGGGGCAGCCCCCACACCCAAGGGGACCCGACCGCAATAACGCTCGCGAAGATACGGGTGCAGATTCTGTACGAGCTCGCTCACGATGGCATCGGGGCCACCGATCACGAGGTGATGGAATCCTCGGTCCTGCCAGAGGTCGAACGCGGCCTGCGCGGCGTGACGGAGATGGCGTTGGGCCAACTCCTTGCGGTGCGGTGCAGGGGTATCCCGCTCGCGCTCCCCCCGAGTGGTGAAACCACGCCGCGGTGCATCCAACCATTCGCAGTGTTCGATCAACTCGCCCATAGCGAAGACGTACAACTGCACGCGCTGCTTGTCGGCCAAGAGCACCCCGACGGGTTCGTGCTCCTGCAACATCAACTCAAGTTGGCCCACCGCCGGCGCATGGTTGATCACAAGTTGGGATTGCACCGGCTTTGGTAGTTCGATGACCTTCCACAAGCCACAAGCCGAGCCGGCGAACATCGCCAGCCCACGAGCATGATGTCGGTCGATGCCAGCCCGGACGAACGCCTCGATCCGGTTGAGGTCTTCGTGCACCGACGGGTACCCGTTGGCCCGTAGTCGAGCGCCCCGGAGCAACCCATCCAACTCGTGCTCAACATCGGAGCGCCGCAGCAGCCGACGGCCGTCCACGTTGAGGTAACAGGAAGTGACCGGAACGGTGTGTCCCCTGAGCCCAGCTAGTTCCCGAATGGCGGCTTCGGTGATGACGACCACTGCACCTCCGTGTCAAAAAGGACGCCCTGATCGTAGGTCACCCGGCAGGCCCGTGCGCTGAGCACGGTGCATGACATGCATGGCCGGCGTTTGGTTCGGGGAGCACGATCGCGAGGGCCCGTGCGGGGGACACGATCACCCGCCTTGGAATCCCGGGGATTGTCGGGCGAGTGCCCTCGGGGGATGGCCGTACCCGGCCCCGCAGCGACTGTTGTTTCGACCCGCTACCGCCATCGCCACCGGCGACCTCGATTGGTGGGCGTTGTTGGGCGACGGAGCCATCAAATGCTGGGGCAACAACAGCAACGGGCCGTTGGGGAACGGCACCACCCTCAACTCGACGGTTCCGTTGACGGTGACCGGGTACTGAGTTGCCGGTGGGTTGACGGGCGGTTGAGTCGCCGGTCGGCGGCCTCGGCACCCGGCGACCAGCAGGAACCGGGCCCCCTGTCGCCCCCGCCATAGACCACCGCGTCGTCACTACCCGGTGGCGTGCACGATCTTGGCTTGTTCGGCTCCCGCCAGTAGGACCCACTCCAACACGTCGGAAACGTCACTCACGATGATCACCTGCACATCCTCCGCCATGGTCCTCAACCGATCAAGCACATGGTGGCAGGCCGACCCATCGAGGTCATGGAATACGTCGTCGAGGAGAAGGGGCATCGCACCAGCCAACGAGGCGGCCCGATGAGACCCCAGGCGTCTCAGTAGGTGCCACTCGATCTCCTCGGCGACGGTGGTCTCGTCGTCGCGCCTATTCGCCCCCCGGGTTGGCCGAGAGCCGTTGGAAGGCAGATCGCCCGCGTGCACCACTGGCCGTATCTCGCCCAGTCCCAGATCGATGAGGGCCAGCATCTCCTCCGAGAGGTCGAAGAGCACCCCGTGGGCTTCGACCAGCCCCGGCCCAACCGGGGCGGCCCCTTGGGCCATGCCCATCAGGGCGGCGACGAGGCGCAGGCGCTGATGCTGATCCATTCCTGCCACCACCGTGATATTCGGATGGAAGGCCACCTCCAGGCCAGGGGAGATGGTCAGCTTCACCAACCTCATCCTTAGGACACCCGAATCCGCTGCACACCTTCGTCGCCGTCATCCTCGGCACCATCACCGGCCTGGGGGGTTACCGTCGAGCGCAGCCGATCGGCGGCGGCCGTCGCCACGGTGGCCACGGTAGCCACGATGTCCTGCACCACCGTGGGGTCATCCAGAAGATCCTCGGCCGCATCCAAGAAAGCGCGCGATGCCTGAATCACCTCACGAGCAGCAGCCTGGAGATGCTCAAGAACCCTCTGGTCGGCGTTGTTTTGGTACTTAGGAGTGTCCACCAACGTCTCCTTCAAAGATCACCTTCAGACGGCCAGCCAACATCTTAGCGTCGAGGACTGCCCGATTCCGGAGAGAATCGGGCAGGGTCACCGCCCGCCGGTAGGCCCCCACCTTGAGGAGCAACTCGTCGCCTTTACGGCCCAGCTCCACATCGTCGCGGTCGGCGAAAGGCAACTCGATCACCAGAGTGGTCCGTCCATTGCGGCGGGTCATCTTGAGCGGCTGTCCCTGGAACAAGATGGCCGCCGCATCGAGGTCGCCATACAGCCGCTGGGCGAACCCCCGGAGCGCGTCGACACCGATGAGTTCCTCCGGGGCGAGTTCCACCTTGAGCACCGGCAAGGGGGCAAACCCCTCCTCGATGGTCTTCAGATGTTCGAGGTGAAGTTCCTTCCAGCGATCGAACCACGGATCGCAGACCCCCTCGGGGAGAAGCCGATTGACCACCACAGCATCCACCCGGTAACCGAACAGCGAGAGGTAGGTATAGGTGCGTCGGGCCTCGGCGATGACCATGCGCTCCGGATTCACGACCAGTCGCACACTGGAGCGGGCCGGGTCCATGAGGATCTCTTTTACCCCCTCGAGTCGATCGTAAAAGGCGCTGGTGGCTTCGAACACCCCGTCGCCGGCCACCGGCAGGGACGTGAGACGCTGGAGCACCGGCCCCACCACCCGATTCACCCGGCGACCGGCCGGAAAGAGGCGCTCCATGTAGCGGGAGAGGACGTCGGGAAGGGAGAGGAGGCGGATCGTCTCGGCGGTGGGAGCACAGTCGACCACCACGACATCCCATGCACCGCTGTCGGCATGCACCTTGATGTCGGAGAGCGCAAAGATTTCGTCGAGGCCCGGCACAACCGACAGTTCCTCGGCCTCAAGGCCTTCCACACCCGCCCAGGAAAACACTTCTCGCAGGTACTGCTGAATCTCGTGCCAGGACTCCTCCATCCGCTCTTGAGCATCGAGTTGCTGGCCCCATAACGATTGACTGATCACCACCGGCAGGGGACCCAAGGGCAGGTCGAAGGCGTCGGCGAGGGAATGAGCCGGATCGGTGGATAGCACGAGCGTGCGCAGGCCGACATCGGCACAGGCCAGCGCAGTGGCCGCCGCCGTGGTGGTCTTACCCACACCACCCTTGCCGGTGAACAGCAGGACGCGAGTCACCGATGACCCAACAAACCTGCTGTCACCTCAGGACTCAATGTGGGCCCGCAACTCGCGGAGCGCCGTATGAATGATTTTTATTTCCGCCCGCCGCTTCACGAAACCGGGGATGGGAATAAGTAACTCCACTGCCAAATGGTAGGTGACCTGGGTGCCACCAGGGAGGTCGACGGCGGGCTCGAGCAGGTACGAACCATCGAGTCGGCGCATGATGTCGCCGCTCACCAACTCCCAACTGATCCGACACGGGTCGTCGTGGTAGGTGTAGCGGAGGGTGTACTTGGTGCTCCGGCCCATGGCGGCCGCCCGATAACTGACCTCTTGGCCCCGACCGCGGGCATCACGGGAATCCACGGTGACCCCTTTGATATCCAACGCCCAGGAGGGATAGCGCTCGAAATCCACGAGACGCTCCATGATGCGCTCCGGCGAAGCGGCAATGTCCATCGTCTCAGTTGCTTGCTCGGACATTCCTACATTGTGGCCGAACGACGCGAGGTGGTCGATTCCCCCACTGGGTCACGCCACCTGCGGGTCAGGACGATCCTCGAAGTGGGCATACCGACCACCCCACAGGGCCATGCATCCAAGACCGAACAATGGCGCCAACACCCCGAAGGCCACCTCCGTAAAGGGGTGTAGCGCGGCCGCCGCCACCACCACCACGATCTCGAGCACCACTGCCCTCCGGAACCCCCGTCGCACCGCGGGCGGGGCTGCCGGCGGCGACAGCAAGAACAGGCCAGGGATGCTCACGTCCTCGAGGCGACTACGCGAGATCCCCAAGGCGTACGCCCACAGCAGCGCCACGGTGCCGATAAGAAAAAACAGACCGGCGATCGCCACATAGGCAGGGCCGAACCGGTCGGGAGCCACCGCCACCACACCGCTGCTCACCACCAACACACCGGTACCCACCCCGGTCACTCGCCAGAGGGCTCCGCCCTCGGGCCCTTCGAGCGCGTCAGCCATGCGCGGTGGCCTCCCATGCCGTGATGGCGGCTCCGAGACGCTCCGCCAGATCGTCATAGGCGAAGGAAGCCGCGGCCCGAGCCCGACCAGCGGCGCCGAAGCGCATCCGTTCAGCGGGGTTATCCAGCAACCGGGCCAATGCATCGGCCACGGCGCGAGGGTCGTGCGGATCCGTGACGACCAAACCCGTTTCGTTGTGGACCACGGCCTCGGCGGCTCCCCCGCTGTCGCCGGCTACTTGGGCCACTCCCGTGGCGGCGGCCTCCAGGAACACAATCCCGAAGCCCTCCTGTTCCAACCCGGCCCATCGGTTCCGACAGGCCATGGCGTACACGTCGGCGCACCCGTACAAGCCCGGAAGATCCTCCTGCGACACTCGGCCCAGCAACCGCACTGGCGCGGCAGTTGCGGCGATCAGTCGGGCCAATCGGCGCCGATCACGTCCGTCGCCGCCAATGGCTACAACGAGATCGGGCCGGCTCGGGGCCAGGAGGGCCGCAGCCCGGATGAGTACATCCATTCCCTTACGGGGCACCAACCGACTCAGGCTCACCACCACCCGGCCTTCCACCGGAAGGCCCAGACGGACCCGGGCGGCGCACCGATCATCGTGACTCAGCGGCACGAACCGCTCGGTATCCACCCCGGGCGGCACGACCACGCTCGGCAGCGAGCGGCCGGCGGCGCGTTCCGCCTCGGCGAGGGGGTACCCCCCCGCCGCGATCACCAGAGAGGCACCCTGCAGTACGCCGCGCAAGGCCGAGCGGGATCCCGGCAGACGACCGGGCACGGTGATTTCGGCACCGTGGAGCACCACCCCGTAGGGACGTGAGAGGCGCGGGCCCACCAGCCCCACGGGTAACGCAGGGTCGAGTATCACCACCGACGCGCCCACGGCATCGGCGAGAACACCGATGCGGCGCACCAGGGCGGGGGTGGGCAGGAGCACCCGCTCACGGGTGCGCACCACGCGAAACGACTGGGTGGCATCCCAAGCCGCGGCACCGGGCGAGGGGGTGGTCAACACCACGAACGATGAGGGATCCAAACGGCGCCACAACTCCCAGAGCATGCTCTGGATCCCGCCGATTTTAGGTGGGAAATCGTTGGTGACAAAAAGATGAGTCATCAGGGAAGTCGACCGAGCTCGGCCTGCACGAGGGGGTCGGGGTCCTGGTCGAGTCCCATCAGTAGATCCTCGCGTCCCAACCGCCCGGCGGCCCAGACAGCGTGGGCGCGTAGCAAGCCATCGGGATGGGCAAGGTACCGAGCGAGCACCGCCGCCACCTCGGGGTCGTCGCCCATGCCCACATTGCCGAGTACCACCAGGGCGTTGCGGCGCACGTAGCGCACCTCCCGGCGCCAGATGTACCAGCGGTGCGCATGCGCAAGAACCACCGCGTCATCGGCGTCGAGCAGGCTCAGTAACGGGGCCCAGGGCATCTCCTGGCCGCCGGGGCCCCGGATGGGAGCTCGAAGGTTCGGGGGGCACACCTCCTGGCACTCGTCGCAGCCGTAGATGCGATCACCCAGGGCCACGCGGTAGTCGAAGGGGAAAACACCGTCGGCCTGGAGGAGCCAGGACAAACACCGGCGAGCATCAACCACTCCTGGAGCGGTGATGGCGCCGGTCGGACACCCATCGCTGCAGCGAGTGCACGAACCACAGCGGTCGGCCACGGGCTCGTTGCTGGCCGAGATCACCGCGTTGGTGACCACACTGCCCAGCACATACCAACTCCCGAGGCCCGGGAGGAGAAGATTGGCGTTCTTCCCCCACCAACCAAGGCCGGCCCGGTGGGCCGCGGCGCGATCCACCAGGGCGTTGTCGTCTACCAGAACCCGCGTGCGCCATCCGCAGGCGCGCAAGGCAGCGGCGACAGCATTCAGGCCCTGGGTAAGCGCGGCGTAGTGATCGTCCCAGGCGTAGCGGGCGATACGCCCTTGGGGGCCGTCGGGAGGCGCCTCCGCTGGATCCTCCACGAGATAACTGCGGGCCCCCACCACGATCGAGCGGGCCCCGGGGAGAGCCAAGGCAGGGGTGGTGGAGCGTTCGGGGCGACGATAGGTGAAGGCCATGCCGCCGTGGAGGCCCTCGGCCTTGCGGCGCTCAAGGGTGGTCCGCACCTCCAGGAACGGCTCGGCAGTGGTGGCGGCTAGCGCATCGACGCCCGCCGCCTGGCCCACCTCCCGGAGTTCCTCCATCGTGGGGACAACTAACACCAACCCGCACGCTAGCGGCCCGGCCTCATCCCGTTCGGCGTCGGTGCCGCAAGGCGGGCACCAATCCACCCTGCTCCATCAGACGGAGCGCCCGGGCCTCGGCAACGTCGATCACCACGGCATCGCCAGCCTCCCGGCCGCACAGGAAGGTGACCACGCAATCGGAGCACACATCGGTGCCCTCCATGACGCAATCCCCACAACTAATCAACATGGTTTCAGCCATGCCCCAAAACCTACGCCGAGGGTGTGACAGTGGCCTTACCCCCGTTTCAGGAGGTTTGGTGCTCAACTTCCTCCACTGTTCCCCCGGCGCCACACCAGCGACACAGCACCTCGTCCACGGTCACGGCGATCACATCATCTTCCTCCACCACTAGCTCTCCGCCCACCGAGTAGTGGTGGAAGGCGCGCCGGGTGGAGGTGGTGGTGACGTCAAACCGGGTGAGGTTTCCGCAAGAGATGCAGCGGTAGCGAACGGGGCGCACAGTGATCAAGGTTAGCCACGGGGTGCCCCCTTAACGCGCGAGGACCCGGTGCTCCCCCCGAAGTACCGGGCCCTGTGCCCCCCGATCATCAATGCCCGGGGGTCGGCGAGCACAGACTAGGCCACCTCAATCTCGTCTGCTTGCTCACTGGCCAAGGCCTCAAGACTCATGCTTTCGTAGTCGGATCCGGTATCGACCCAGTCCTCGAACTGGATCACGCCCATCTCGCCAAACTTGGTGCGCAGCCACCCGTTATTGCGATCAAGCAACCCCAGTTTCTTGCAGTTGGGAACGATCTTGCTGAAGAGGAGCTGCTGGAACGGATCCTCGTTCTTGTTGCCTCCGTGCTCAAGTTGGAGCTTGATCATCGTGCGGACATCTACCCCCATGCGCTCCCACACCTCTTGCTGGAGGAAACGGTCGCGCATGCGCACCGCCGCCTCGAAGGCAAACTCTTGGCGCTCCAACATCTCCGCATCGGTGAGTTCGCCGTAGTACTCCTTCAACGACAACACCCCGAAGGCCACATGGCGGGCTTCGTCACTCATCACATAACGCAGCAGTTTCTTCAACAACGGGTCGGCGGTCATCTGGTGCATGAAGCCGAAGGCCGCCAGCGCCAGGCCCTCCACCATGATCTGCATGCCGAGGTAGGTCATGTCCCATCGGCTGTCGCTGATGATGTCGTCGAGCAACATCTGCAGGTGGGCGTTGATCGGATAGTGGCCCGAGAGCTTGGTATCGAGGTACTTGGCGAACACCTCAACGTGGCGGGCTTCGTCCATCACCTGGGTGGAGGCGTAGTACTTGGCGTCGATCCACGGCACCGTCTCCACGATCTTGGCCGTGCACACCAACGCGCCCTGCTCACCGTGCATGAACTGACTGATGGTCCAGTTCTGCGACTCGATCACGAACTCGCTCCATTCCTTCTCACCCCAATGATGAAGCGGGCCCGATGGGCTGGTGGCGGCCACGAAAACGGGGTCGGCTTCGGGATCGCGGGGCGCGTTGGCCGCCACCTTCTCGATATCCACCTCGAGGTGCCAGGGCAGGTCCGTCTCACCGTTCCACTGCGAGTTCTTGGCCTTCTCGTAGAGCTTGTTCAGCGCCGGACGCTCACCCTTCTCGTAGTTCCAGGTGAAGATCGCATCGGCGTTGTCTTTCACCGCATGAATGACGTCATGTTTGTCGGCGCTGGTAATCGAGAGGATTGCCTCTAGATCGTTCACGTCGGCCCGCCCGAGCATCTCTTCGTTGGTGGTCATGAACTTCCCTTTGGATTGGTGGTCGGAGTTGGTGGTCGGAGTTGGTGGTCGGAGGTGCCGGCGGGCGCGAGAGCGGCCACGAGGCGGGCGATGAGGTCCTCCCATGGCCCTGCCTTGGGAAGGTCGAGTTCGACGGCTCGGAACAACAGGAAACCCAGACCCAGCGCGTGGCAGAACCGCACCACCGCCTCGGTATCCAAGCCAGCGTCGATGGCGCCGGTGGCTTTGGCTTGGGTCACCAGACCAGCCAAACCGAGGCTGCGGACATCGAAGAGGCCCTGCATCAGCAACCGCACTTCAGGGTCGCGCCGCGAGGCCACCAAGGCTTCCAACAGCAGCGCGCTGTCGGGGTCTTCGTCGTTGGTGACGAGATGCGATCCCACGGTGGTGAGGATGTCGGTGACCGCTCCGTCGAAACGGTACTCGTTGAACAACCGGTCCAATTCGCTGTCGGACCTGGCCTCGATGGCGGCGAGGAGCAACTCGGCTTTTCCGGTGAAGCGACCGTAGATCGCGCCGGTGGTGTAGCCCGCTCGGCGGGCGATCTCGGCGACCCCGGCCCCCTCGTAGCCCTTCTCGGCGAATACCTCGGCGGCCGCGTCGATCAGCTTTTGGCGGATCACATCGGTGCTGCCGGCGTGGGCAGGGAGAGGGCTGGCTGGGTCCATCGTCCCCCAGGATAACGTTTATTATCGTGGCTGTCGAATGCTCCGTTGTCAGCCTTCGGCAGCCCGCTGGGCCTGAGATACCTCCACGAGGGCCGTGAGGGTGCCGGCGGCGGCTCCGGAGTCGATGGAGTGGCGAGCGAGATCGATCCCCTGCCCCAACTCCGAGGCCAGGCCCGCCGCCATCAAGGCGGCCCCCGCGTTGAGCACAACGATGTCGCGGTGCGGACCGGACGCACCCGCCAGCACCCGGCGCGCCAGCGTGGCATTGAGGGAGGCGTCGCCGCCCACCAACTCCTCACGCTTCGCCGGGGCGAGCCCTAACCCGATGGGATCCACCGACCAGGTGTGGACATCCCCGTCGCGTAACTCCACTACCGACGACGGGCCGGTGGTGGTGAGTTCATCGAGCCCGTCGCCGCCGTGAACGATAAGCGCCCGTTCCGCCCCGTTGGCCTGCAGTACGCCAGCCATCCGCTCCGCCATGGTCACATCGGCTACTCCGATGAGGTAGCGACGCACCCGCGCGGGGTTCGACAGCGGACCAAGAATGTTGAACGCGGTGGGGACGCCCAACTCGCGGCGGGTGGGGCCAGCGTGGCGCATGGCAGGGTGATATCGGGGGGCAAAACAGAAGCCCATTCCCGCCTCAGCCACACACGCCGCCACCCCCACCGGACCGAGGTCGATCGCTACCCCCAGCGCCTCGAGTAGATCGGCGGCGCCACAGGCCGAGGAGGCCGCCCGATTCCCGTGCTTACAGACCTTGGCCCCCCCGCCCGCCGCCACGAGTGCCGACAGAGTGGAGACATTGATGGTGTGCGACAGATCCCCGCCGGTGCCCACCACATCGATCACGGCGCCATCGGTATCGATCTCGACCCTGGTGGAGGCGGCCAACATCGCTTCCACCATCCCCACCAACTCGTCGACCGTCTCGCCTTTCATCCGCAACGCCACGATCAGCGCAGCAATCTGGGCGGAGGTGGCGTCTCCCGCCAGGATCTCGGTCATGGCGGCGTGCGCCTCGACACGGCTGAGTGAGTCACCGCCGAGCAGGGCTTGCAAGGCCAGCGTTAGCTGTCCGGTACGAGCGGGTTCGGCGATGGTCATGCCGCCAACATAGCGGTGAGGCCTTAGGAGGCCCGTCGACGTTGCCGGAGCATGCGGCGCCGTTCCTTCTCCGTGGCACCGCCCCACACGCCCTCTTTGTCCCGGCCGTGCAACGCAAACTCCAACCACATCTCCCGCACCGAGCATGCAGTGCAGACCATCTTGGCGACGGTGGCCTCCTCATCCGGGGCGGGGTAGAAGATAGCCGGATCGAGACCGGAGCAGGCCGAGTGTCGACGCCAAGTGAGTTCCATGGTTCCGGGGGGCTGCTCTTTAGGTGAAGGGGCCAGGACGAATCGAAGTATTCGCGCCAAACCCCTGCGGATGCAAAACGGGCCTGGCCTGCGGCGCTCCCTACCCCTGAAGATCGATCAACAACTCGCCCACCGTGGCCGCATCCAGGATGTGGCTGTGCCGGTAGGCGGAGTGGTCCACCACCAGCGACACGGGCCCGCTCGCCACCAAGGCCACCTCGGCGGGGGTGAGTTCCCCGCGCACGTAATGGACCGAGGAGGCGGGGAAAGTCCAGTTCCCACTCGTGCTGGCCGGGGTGTACGGGCAATTCATGTAACCGAGTTTGCCGTTGAAACAGTGGTCATGCTGCCGGGATCAACGTCTCAGGAGACGTCCTCCAGACCCCGACTGAAGCGACTGGCGTGGCTCTTCTCCGCGCGGGCCAGCGTCTCCAGCCATTCGGCGATCTCCGAGAAGCCCTCGTCGCGGGCCATCCTGGCGAAGCCCGGGTACATCTCGGTGTACTCGTAGATTTCGCCGGCGATCGCCGAGCGAAGGTTGTCTTCGGTGGGGCCGATGGGCTCACCCGTAGCGGGATCTCCCACCTCGGCCAGGAAGTCGAAGTGCCCGAACGCATGGCCGGTCGCGCCGTCAGCGACCGAACGGAACAGCGCAGCAGTCTCGGGATAGCCCTCGATGTCGGCCTTCTGGGCGAAGTAGAGGTAACGCCGATTGGCCTGGCTTTCGACCGCAAACGCTTCCTTGAGATTCTCTTCGGTTTTAGTGCCCTTGAGTTCCGGCATGGGTGTCGCCTCGGTTGGGTTGTGGGTTGAAATGAGACGACGTTCCGCCGTGGCGGCAATGACCACGGAAAACGATCTCAGGGGCGGTGACTTCGAACCCGTCAGCGCCCTCCGCCGGGAGTGAAACCCCGGGGAAGTGGGCGTGGGGGTGGGCACTCGGTCGCGACAGCGCCCGGAAGATCGACGGGCGCGGGGGCGTGACCTTGAGCGGGTTGGCCCGAAACTCCTCGGTGAGTGCCGCCACAGACGTGATGGGCGGCACCGTATCGGCAGATCTTGCTCATCCACAATTGTTGTTAGGTATTTGTTGGTCGCCACGATCCGCTCCGCCAGCGCCGCACCGATCGGGAGATGCGGTCGCCAGCCCGCCCCGGGTAGCGTCACGGGCGATGGCAATCTACGAATACCGCTGCTGGCCCTGCGAGAGAACCTTCGAGCTCTCACGCCCGATGGCCGAGGCCGACTTACCCGCTCAGTGTCCCCTCGGCCACCGCAGCACCAAACGCCTGCTGTCGGTATTCGCCGCCCCTGGTAGCGCCGGAGTATCCACCGCCCCGTCCATGGCTGGCGGGGGGTGCTGCGGAGGCGCCTGCGGCTGCGGCTGATGTCCCCTGGCACCTTCGACCGTTCCAGCAATCTACAAAAGCTGGCCGACACCACCTTCGATGTGCTGGTGATCGGCGGCGGGATCACCGGCGCCGGTGTGGCCCTGGATGCCGCCTCTCGGGGTCTGCGCACGGCGCTGGTCGAGCGCGACGACTTCGCCAGCGGCACGTCGTCAAAAAGTTCGAAGCTGGTCCACGGGGGCCTGCGTTATTTGCAGAACGGAGACATCCGGCTCGTGTACGAGGCCCTACGCGAGCGGCAACGGCTCCGCCATAACGCGCCTCACCTCGTGCACATGCTCCCGTTTCTCATCCCGATCTTCTCGAAGGACGGCCTGAT
>CAMDIH010000004.1 GCA_945898515.1 Candidatus Neomicrothrix parvicella RN1
CCGGGCTGATGGATCTTCACGATGAACATCGTGAGACCGCGGTGCTTGGGCACATCCCAGTTCGTGCGGGCCAGGCACAGGGCGTAATCGCTGACGAACGCCGCCGAACTCCAGATCTTGGATCCGTTCATGATGAACAGATCACCGTCTCGGTCCGCTCGCGTGAGGCAGCCCGCCAGATCAGAGCCACCGCTGGGCTCGGAAAGAAACTGCACCCACAACTCCTCCCCCCGCAAAATGGCGGGAAGATGCCGGGCCTTCTGCTCGTGGGTGCCGAAATCGACGAGGGTGGCCGCCAGAATCCCCAGCGTGGGCACGTTCAGCGACACCGGCATGTCGTAGGGCAGCGACTCCTCACTGAAGGCCAGCTGATATTCCGGAGCTAGCCCGCCGCCGCCGTATTCGGTGGGGAACCCGATACCGGCGAAACCTCCGTCCCAGAGCGTGCGTTGTAACTCGCGCTCGACCTGCCGGCGGTTGTCGTCGAAGCGATCCGGAATCGTCCCCGACAATCTCGGCATTGCCCCGGCCAGCCACACCCGCGCCCGTTGCCGAAACTCCTCCACCGACTCGGTGGTCATGACGCCGTTCCCAGCAGTTGCGTGGCAATCCGCTCCGCGTGGTACTCGGGCGTGCCGTGCGTCACGCGGTTCACCGTAGTGCGGCGGAGATAGAGGTGAAGATCGTGCTCCCAGGTAACCCCGATACCCCCGTGTAACTGCACGCAATCCTGGATCAATTCGGTGGCATGGGGGCCGATCCATGCTTTGGCAGCACTCACGATCTCGCCGGCGGCCGGTGACCCACCGGCCACAGCCCCGGCGGCGGCGGTCATCACGGCGTGGCTGGATTCCAACCACATCTTGTTATCGGCCATCCGATGCTTGAGGGCCTGATAGGAAGCGAGCGGCCGGCCGAAGGAATACCGGTCGCTGAGGTACTCGAGGGTCATCTCGAACACGCGACTCATGGCGCCGACGGTCTCGGCACACTGCAACACGCAGGCGATCTGCAGTTGATGCTCAACGGCCGCGGCAGCATCCCCAGCGACCCCGATCCTCTCGGCCGGTGTGGTCACCACCCCATCGAAGTGCACCTCGGCAAAGCGGCGCACGAGGTCGAGACCCCCGAGGGGGGTGACGGTCACCCTGGGGGCAGCACCGGGAACGAGCACCTGCATGAGACCCCTCGGCGTGCGCGCCGCCACCAGGAGATGCTGAGCCTGAGCCCCCGCCTCCACCGGCGACACACGGCCCGACAACACCAGGTTCTCGCCTTCGATGACTCCCTCGACGGGGCGCTCGCCACACCACGCCGCCACCGTTTCGCCACTGAGCAACCCCGGCAGCACCGCCGCCTGCTGAGCGGCCGAGCCACCCGCCGCTACGGCGCTGGCCACCACGTTCACTGGCGCGAGCGGACCGGGCGACACCATCCGCCCCATCTCCTCGGCCACCAGCACGAGGTCCATCAGACCCTCGCCGCTCAGGCTGCCCCCGCCCGCCTCCGCGGGGACCAACAGCGATGTCCAACCCAGTTCAGCCCCCTGCCGCCAATACGGCGCGTCATACCCTGCCGGGGCCGACTCCAGCGAGCGCACCACGGGGATCGGACACTCGGCCGAGAGGAACTTTCGGGTGGTCTCCTGAAAGAAGACCTGCTCGTCGCTTGGCGCAAACTCCACTCCCACTCCCCTTGCTGGCGTGCCGTTGGCCGTCGAGAAACCGGAGTGTATGGTCATCTAACAGCAATGTCACTTCTGTGTAGGGAGATTCACGATGCCATCTCGTACGTTCGATTTCCCCGTCTTCGATGCCGACAACCATCTCTACGAAACCACCGATGCCCTCACCAAGTTCCTCCCTCCCACCTATGCCGGGGTCATTCGCTACGTCGATGTAAACGGACGAACGAAGATCACGGTGAAGGGGCGGATCAGTGAGTACATCCCCAATCCCACCTTCGAACGCGTAGCGGCGCCGGGCGCACAGGAGGAGTACTTCAAGACGGGGAACCCCGAGGGCAAAACCCGGCGCGAGATCATGGGTCGGGCCATCGATGCGCCGGCCGCCTTTCGCGAACCCGGTGCCCGTCTCGAATTGATGGACGAACTCGGCCTCGACCGCGCCCTCATGTGGCCCACCCTGGCCAGTCTTGTGGAAGAACGCCTACGCGACGACCCCGATGCCACCCACGCCGTGGTGCACGCCCTCAACGAGTGGATGCACGAGACGTGGACGTTCAACTACGAAAACCGCATCTTCCCCACCCCCGTCATCACCCTGCCGATCCTGGCGGAGGCCATCAAGGAACTGGAGTGGGTGACTGAGCGAGGCGCCAAGATCATCCTCGTCCGGCCAGCCCCCGTGCCGGGATTTCGCGGCCCCCGCTCCTTTGCCCTCCCCGAGTTCGACCCCTTCTGGGAGTTGGTCCAGGAGCGTGGCGTGGTGGTGGGCATGCACGCCTCCGATAGCGGCTACCAGCGCTACCTCAACGAATGGGAGGGCGTGCGCGACGACGAGTTCACACCCTTCCAGGGGGGCTCGGGCTTTGCCGCCATCACCGGGGCCGGTCACCGCTCCATCATCGATACCATCGCCTCGGCGATCGGCCACGGCCTCTGCACTCGATTCCCCGGCCTCAAGATCGCACCGGTGGAGAACGGCAGCGGGTGGGTGCGCCCCCTCCTCGCCGACATGGCCCAGGCCTATGCCTTCAGCCCCCACCTCTTCCCGGAAGACCCCGTGGCGGTATTCAAGCGCAACATTTTTGTGCACCCGTTCCACGAGGATGACCCCCAAGGGTTGGTCGACCTCCTCGGCAGCGACAACATCCTCTTCGGCTCCGACTACCCGCACCCCGAGGGGATGGCCGACCCCCTCAGTTTCGCCGACGACCTCGAAGGCCTGCCCCACGACGTGATCGCCAAGATCATGGGTGGCAACCTGTCCCGGTTGATGCAGATGACCTAACCCACCCCCCAACCATGGGCCCCTCGCCAGTGTCGGGGCCTAGGAGGTGGACCGAGACATGATCACCAGGACCGGCGCGTCGACGGGTTGCAAGGAGGGGAGCCAACCATGACATTCCCAGGCACCCACGCCATCACCCAGCCCGACCACCCCGCGGTCATCATGGCCCCCAGCGGCGAAGTGGTGACCTACCGCCAACTCGACGAACGATCGAACCAGTTGGCCCATCTTTGGTACGAACGAGGCCTGCGACCCGGCGACCACATCGCCATCCTCCTGGAGAACCACCCCCGTTATTTCGACGTGGTGTGGGCGGCGCTTCGTTCAGGCCTCTACTTCACCCCGGTGAACTGGCATCTCACCGGCGCTGAGGTGACCTACATCATCCACGACTGCGGTGCCCGAGTGGTGGTTACCGCGGCGACGATGGCGGAGCGCGTAGCCGGGGTGCGGGTGGAGATCCCCCTCGTGATAGACGGCGACATCCCGGGCTGGGAACGCTACGACGACGCGGTGGCCTCCCAGCCCACCACGCCGTTAGCCCACCAGCCCGACGGCACCGGGATGTACTACTCCTCCGGCACCACCGGGAAGCCCAAGGGCATCGTGTTCCCACCCTCAAACCGCATGGTCTTCGACGAGCACCCGGTGCTGGCCCACAAGACCCCGTTGACCAACGGGCCCGAGGACATCTACCTCTCCCCCGCCCCGCTCTACCACACGGCCCCACTGGCCACCTGCACGTTTGTTCACCGCGCCGGCGGTACCGCGGTGGTCATGGAACGGTGGGATCCCCTGGCCTGCCTAGAGGCCATCGAGCACTATGGCGTCACCAGCGTGCAGTTCGTGCCCACGATGTTCGTACGCCTGTTGAAACTCCCCCCCACCCAGCGCCTGGGCTACGACCTGTCGACCTTGCGCGTCGTAACCCACGCGGCGGCCCCCTGCCCGGTGGGGATCAAAGAGCAGATGATGGACTGGTTCGGCCCAATCATCTGGGAGTACTACGCCGGCTCCGAGAACGTGGGTTCCACGCTGATCAGCCCGCAGGATTGGCTCAGCCATCCCGGATCAGTAGGACGACCCCAGTTCACCACCGTGCACATCTGCGACGACGACCACCAGGAGTTGCCAGCGGGCCAGGTCGGCAACATCTGGTTCGACACCCCCGGGGCCCAGTTCGAGTACCACGGGGATCCCGCCAAGACCGCGGCCGCCCGCAGTGCGGAGGGATGGTTCAACCTCGGTGATGTGGGCTACCTCGACGACGACGGGTACCTCTACCTCACCGATCGCCAGTCGTTCATGATCATCTCCGGTGGGGTGAACATCTACCCGCAAGAGGCGGAGAACATCCTGATCCTGCACCCCGCGGTGGCCGACGCGGCGGTGATCGGAGTACCCAACGACGAGTTTGGCGAGGAGGTCAAGGGCATCGTGCAACTCCTCGACTCCACGGCGGCCTCGCCGGCGATGGAAGCCGACCTGCTGGCCTTCTGTCGCCAGCATCTCGCCGCCTTCAAGTGCCCGCGCACCATCGACTTCGAAGCCGAACTCCCCCGGCAAGACACGGGAAAGCTGTACAAGCGATTGCTGAAAGACCGCTACTGGGGCGACCGCTCCTCTCGCATCGTGTAGGACACAGGCAACCCCATGACCCCGCGCACGCCCTTCTTCCCCCCGTTCATCCCCACCAGCGGTGCCCTCATCCGCGCCAGCGCCCAGCAGTGGGGGCCCAAGACCCTGGCGGTGCTCGGTGACCAGCGCCTGTCCTACGCCGAAGTCGACGAGCGCTCGGCCCGCCTGGCGCGCGGGCTCCTGGCGGCCGGGGCGGGCAAAGGCACCCGGGTGGGCCTGCTGGCCGGCAACAGCCCCGAGTGGATCATCGGGTGGCTGGGGATCACCCGCATCGGCGCGGTAGCGATCCTGCTGAACACCTACAACAAGGCCGCCGAGTTGGGCTCGGTGCTACGCCACGCCGATGCCCAGATGTTGCTCACCGTGGACCACCACCTCGGGCACGACTACCTCGACCGCCTCGAAACGGCGATCCCCGGGCTAACCGAACAACCCGCCGAGCGCATCTTCCTCGAGTCGCACCCCTACCTCCGCAGTGTGTGGACCTGGGGCGAGGCCCGACCACCATGGGCAATGCCCATGACCCTGCTCGAGGATCGGGCCGATGCCGTGAGCGAAGGCCTCCTGCGCCAGTGCGAGTCCGAGGTCACCCCTGCCGACCCAATGCTGGTGGTGTATTCCTCGGGAAGCACCGCCGATCCGAAAGGGGCGATCCATTCCCACGGAGCCACCGTGCGCCATGCCCACAACCTGTGGCAGATGCGTGATCTCATCGACCGCGACGTGCTCTACACCCCCATGCCGCTGTTCTGGGTAGGTGGCTTCAGTTTTACCCTCGTCGCCGCACTGCATGCCGGAGCCACCCTGGTGTTCGAAGAACAGTTCGATCCGGAGACCACCCTGGCGCTCATCGAGCAGGAGCGGATCACCCAAGTGCTCGGCTGGCCCCACATGGCCAAAGCCCTCGTCGACCACCCCAGTTTCGCCGAGCGCGACCTCTCGAGCCTGCGGTCGGGCTCCTACGCCGCCTTGCTCCCCCAGGCCGCTCAAGCCGCCGCCGAAGTGCCCAAGGCCAACTCCCTGGGCATGACCGAAACGCTCGGACCGCACACCTTCGACGCCAAAGACCATCCGCTCCCCCCCGACAAGGAAGGGTCCTTCGGCTTTCCGGTGCCGGGTATGGAACACAAGATCGTGGACGTCGTCACCCTCGAGGACGTTCCCGTAGGCCAAAGTGGCGAGTTGTGGCTACGCGGCTATTCCCTCATGTTGGGGCTCCACAAGACGGAGCGAGACCACACCTTCACCCCCGATGGCTGGTACCGCACCGGCGACGGAGGCCACTTCGATGCCGATGGCCACTTCTATTTCACCGGGCGCCTGGGCGATCTCATCAAGTCATCCGGTATGAACATCACGCCGCGCGATGTGGAACTGGTGCTCGAAACAATGCCCGAGGTCACCATGGCCTTCGTCACTGGCGTACCGCACGCGGTGCGCGGCCAGGATGTGGTGGCGGCCATTGCCCTGCGACCTGATGCCACCCTGGCCCCCGACGAGGCCCGCCGCCGGGTGAAAGAGTTGATCGCCTCCTACAAGGTGCCTCGCCACATCGAGGTATTCGCCGACCAAACCGACTTGCCCTGGCTCGACTCCGGCAAGATCGACCGTCGTCGCCTCACCGCCCTTCTCGAAGAGCGCCACGCCGAGGCCAACGAACCCTGATGGAGTTCGATCCCCTCAGCACCGAGTTCTTCGAGAACCCGTGGGAGATGTACCGGTGGTTGCGCAACGACGCCCCCGTGTACCACAACGAGAAGATCGGCTTCTGGGCCGTCTCGCGTTACGACGACTGTGTGGAGGTGCACCGGGATGTCGCCACCTACACCTCTACCCGCGGACTCAACCTGGCGCAGTTGTGCAGCGCCGAGTTCGGGGCGGTCGCCCACACCACCGGCATGATGATCATGACCGACCCGCCGATGCACGAGAGGCTCCGCAAACTGGTGAACAGGGCCTTCACCCCCCGCCGCATCGCCGAGTGGGAACCCGTCGTGCGCGAGGTGATCGATACCCTCCTCGACACCCTGGCCGACCATCAGAGTTTTGACGCCGTGCACGACTTCGCCGGGCCATTCCCGGTGGAGGTCATCTGCACGATCCTGGGGGTGCCCGCAGGCGACCGCCAGCAGATCCGCCACTGGACCGACCGTATGCTCGAACTCGAACTGGGCAGCCCCTTCCCCACCCCCGCGGGGATCGAAGCGGTGATGGCCCTCAGTCAATACACGCAGGATCTGGTGGCCGATAAACGCGCCCATCCCTCCGACGACATGATCGGACACCTCATCGAAGCCCAGGTGGAGCGGCCGGATGGGACGGTGGAGCACCTCACCGACGTAGAGATCAGCCACTTCATCTCCCTGCTCACGGCGGCGGGTAGCGAGACCGTGACCAAACTGGTGGGCAGCGGCATCATGACCTTCGCCGAGCACCCCGCCGAGTTGGCTCGACTGCAGGCCGATCCGACCTTGGCCGCGCCGGCGGTGGAGGAAGTGCTGCGCTGGCGGGCCCCCTCGCAGTACCAGGGGCGCTACTCCCTCCACGACCGCTCCTTCCACGGGGTCACCATTCCCGCCCAGCAGCCCGTGCTGATCGTGACCGGCGCCGCCAACCGTGACGAGCGGGCCTACCCCGACCCCGACCGCTTCGACATCACCCGCTCAGGACCGCTGGGGATTTCCTTCGGGCACGGCATCCACTACTGCATCGGGGCGCACCTCGCCCGGCTCGAAGGCACCTACGCTTTCACCGAGTTCTACCGGCGCTGGCCCCACCTGCAGGTAGACCTCGAGGCGGTGCAGTACGTCCACATGGCCAATGTGGCTGGGCCATCATCGGTCCCGGTCACCGTCCGTTAGGAGATCAGCCCATGGAACTTCGCCCCGGTCTGCGCCTCGAGAGCACCACCTGCGACACCCAGGTGGTGGTGGTCAAGAGCCCGAAGGAGGCTGTCGAGATTGATCTGCGCTGCGGCGGTGCCTCCATGGCTCCCTTCGGCAGCGGCCTCGACCGCCAACCCCGCACCGCCGAAGGCGACGCCGCTTTACTGGGGAAGCGTTACGCCGACGACGACCTCGGCCTCGAACTCCTCTGCACCCAGGGTGGCGAGGGCCCCCTGTCGATCGGCGACGAACCACTGTTCATCAAAGGCACCAAGCCTCTGCCGTCCTCGGACTAGCCCACCAACCGTGGCCGTCAGGCCGGCCGGGGAGTGACCACGGTGAAGGCCAGTTGGCACGCCGCCGCCAGCGGACCGTCGCGCTCGTCGTACACCTCTACCCGCACCACCACCGCCCGCGTTCCGCGGCGCAACACGTGACCGACCACGTGCGCCGTGGTCGTTACCGGACCGAGGTAGTGCAGGGTCATATCGCTGGTCACCACGATGCTCTGCGTATCCAGACCCATCATGGCGATGCGGCCACCGACGAGGTCGGCCAACGTGGCGACGAGCCCTCCATGCAGGGCCCGACGCGGGCCGGTGAGGTATTCCGTGATCGGCAACTCCACCGCTAGGTCCGCCCCGGCCACCTCCACATCGGTAGTCGCAAACCCGCTCAAGAGATGGTGACCCGAGGCCAACACCGCCTTGTGTCGCGCAATATCAGCGGCCACGTCGCTCATGGATACTCCTTGCCAGAGTGGGGGGACACGGTTGCCGCCATCAGCCGACCTGCGTCCTCAGTGCAGCGCGGCGGCCAGAGGCACGATACCCGCCAATGAGCGCAAGACATCGTTGAGATGCGTGCAGGTGGTGAGACCGGAAAACTCGGTGCGTACCTTCCGCGACAGATCCGCCGTCGACGCCCCCACAATCCGCCCGGCGCTCGCCAACGCCCGGGGGCACTCGGGCCAGGGCAAGGTACGGGCCACCGCCTCCGACGACAGCACCACCAGGTCCTGGGGGTCGAAGGTAGCGGCCAGGGTGTACTCGTGCAGCACATCCTCGGCGGCATCGAGCCCCATATGACTGTCGCGGAAATGAACGTCGAGCAACAGCACCTCGCCGGCGGTGAGATCGAGACGGCGACGGCGACGAACCGAGCGCGGATCCATCGGCTCCATGTCGTGCCAGGCCAACGGATCATCCGACGACGACAAATCCGGGGCCGGTGGGCCCACCGGGATCGGAAAAATACCGGTGGATTCGAGGGTCCCGAGCATGGTGGCACCCCGCTCCCATCCGGCGCACAAATCGGCCAGTCCCTCGGCGCTGGATGCGGGTATCTGCCAATCGTCGTCCATCTCGCGTGCGGATCCGTAACTGGAGATCAACGCCGACATGGGTAGGTCGTCGAGGAGTTGATACAGCACCGTGGCCCCGGTCCGATGACTGTCCAGTCCCTCGTCCAGACGCCGTCGAAACCCCTGGCTGGTGTGGGCTCCAATGAGCGACGCCACCGACGCGACGGGGGGATCCGTCTCGATCGCAGCGATGTGGCCGGTGGCGTCGATGGCCACCCGCACCTTCATCTCATCCACCACCACCACCGTGCCGTCGGCCTTGGTCAATAGATCACGGCCCGCCGCCACCACCACCGTCGGCTCACCTGGTTCCCCTCGGCGCTGGTCGATCGTGGTGGTGCGCCGCACCGAGGGGCGTTGGCGCGCCGGCGTGCCCGAGAGCGGATGGCGCGGCCCGGTAGGCAGCGATGCCACCAAGATCGAACGCGCCGTCATGACGGCCCCGCTATCGGACGCACCATCGCCTCCTGGGCGAAGGAGGCCACCAACTCGCCGGTGGCGCCGAACACATCACCGCGGCCGAAGGCGCGCCCGTGGGCCACCAGCGGACTGTGTTGGGCGATCAGCACCCATTCATCCAGCCGGAGGGGCTGATGGAACCACAACGAGTGCGACGTGACCGCCGTGTGCAAACTGACCGTGGAGGAGGCCTGCGAAAGGCCCTCGAAGGGGCGCAGGGCCGTACCGATGAGGGTGAGATCGCTGGCATGGGCCAGCAGCGCCTGATGCACCGCCGGCTCGGCGGGCACGTCTGCCGCCCGCATCCACAACTCCAGCGCTGCCGGGCCCACCGCGTCAGTGGCCAAATCCACACCCCCGACGCTACGCACCTCCCAGGGGATCATCGGGTACGTGTGCGCCACGGCGTCGTGGGGACCACCCACCTCAGGCGGCCCGTGGCTGTGGTACGGGCCGGCCTCGGCGATATGCATCGAGACCAGCGCCACCGCGATCACTTTGTCGCCCTGCTGTGCGGTGATTTCCGTGCTGCCGAAGGTGCGGCCATCGTGGGTTTTGACCACTCGGTACTGCATGGGCTGACCCGTATCCCCCTCCCGGGGGAAGAGCACCGTGATCGATTTCACCGACTTGTCCGGCGACGCTGCCGCAGCGGCCATGAGCGCCTGCGCCAGGATCTGCCCTCCGAACACCCGGTGGTACCCGATGTCGAGGTTGGATCCCTCCATCACCCCATCACGAACCGCCCGGAGTTCTAGACAGGCCAGCAGATCGTGGAGACCAAAGGCCATCAGCGGTCGCTCTCCAGGAGATCCGCCAACACCACACGACGCAGCACCTTGCCGGTGTCGGTGAGGGGAAGGTCGTGACAAAAGACCACCACATCGGGCGTCTTGGACGAGCGCAGCGAAGCCCGGGCCCATTCCTGAAGTTCCTCCGCCGCCGCGATGGCCCCGGGCCGCAAGACCACCGCCGCGCCGATGCGCTGACCCCACTCATCATCAGGAATCCCCACCACGGCGCACGACCCTACGGCCGGGTGGGTCAGCAGCACATCTTCGATCTCGGCGGGGGCAATGTTCTCGCCGCCGCGGATGATGGTGTCATCGGCGCGTCCCTCGATAAAGAGGTAGCCCTCAGCATCAACCCATCCGCGGTCCCGGGTGGCGAACCACCCGTCGGCATCAAGGGCCACGGCATGGCCGAGGTATTCCCCCGAGACCTGATCACCCCGAACCCAGATCTCGCCATCGCGAACCTCCACCTCGACACCGGGCACCAGTCGCCCCACCGAGCCGAGTCGCTCACCGCTCCGGTGGTCCTCGGGGCCGAGTACCGCAATAGTGGAACTTGTTTCGGTGAGGCCATAGGCATTCACGAAGTCGGTGGTGGGGAAGGCCGCCAGCGCCCGGGTGAGCACGGTGATGGGCATCCGAGCACCGCCGTAGGCGATCGACCGCAAGGTAGGGGTGGTGGCGATCTGGTGGTTGCCCAGCTGCTCAAGTACTCGGGCGAGCATGGTGGGAACCACCATGGCGTGGGTGATGCCTTCCGAACCCACTGTGGCGAGCCAGGCCTCCGGTGAGAAGGCGGGCAGGTAGACGATCCGTCGGGCGCCGTACACACTCGACACCACGTTGGCCACGCCGGCCACGTGATACGGCGGCACGCTCACCAAGCTGGCATCCTCCGCCGGGGCGGCGGCGAAATCGACCGACCCGATCACGTAGGCGCTGAGATGGCGGTGACGCAGCACGACCGCCTTGGGTTCAGCGGTCGTGCCACTGGTGTAGAGCAACACCGCCACGTCGTCGCCGTCGGTCTCGCTCGGGGCAGCCTCCACCACCGACGCCGTAGCGGTATTCCATTCCTCCACCGAGAGCACCGTAAACCCCGCCCGCTCCAGCCCCTCGCCCGCCGGAGCATCGGCGATCACCAAGACGTCGTCGTGCTGCGCCAACAGCGCGCGCTGCGACTCGGCGCTCTGGCGATAGTTGAGGGGAAGAAACGGCACACCGGCCCAGGCCGCCGAAAACAGGGCCACCGGAAAGGCCAGATCGCTGGCCGCCACATAGGCGAGATGCTGGGCCCCGTGCCGCCGAATGACCTCGGCTCCGGCCCCGGCCCGGTCGTACAACTGCTGGTAGGTGAGCCCGCGCTCGGCGGTACCGATGCCCCGACGGTCGGCCATCGCTGCCACAATCATCTCCAGCAGCATCAGCAGTGTCATGCGCTCATGCCTCTCGAGTGAGGAGCATGGCACCGGCAATCGGGCCGCCTCCGTTGGCCACCACCGCCACCTCCACGGTCTTGCCGGGCACCTGCCGGGCCCCCGCCTCGCCACGTAGTTGCAGCACCGCCTCATGGATGAAGCCGAATCCATGGAGACGCCCGGCGGAGAGTTGGCCGCCGTGGGTGTTCAACGGCAGTTCGCCCGCTAGGGCAATCCGCTCTCCCCCCTCGATGAACGGCCCGGATTCACCCTTGCCGCAGAATCCGAGTGCCTCCAACCAGGTCATGGCCAGGAAACTGAAGCCGTCGTACAACTCGGCCACATCCACATCCGCAGGCGTGAGGTCGGTGCGCGTCCAGAGATGGGCACCGGCGTCACGGGCCGCCATGGTGGTGAGATCGTCGTACTGATCCCACGATGGCCGACCCCGCAGGGCCGAGCCGATGGCATCAACGCGGGCCACGGGATGATCCACGTTGGGGGCATGGCCCACCGCCGACACCACCAAGGCGGTAGACCCGTCGACCGGGGCGTCGCAATCGAAGAGATGGAATGGCGTGGTGATCATTCGGGAGGCGAAGTAGTCGTCCAAGGTCATCGGGTCGCGATACACGGCCTGGGGATTCAGCCCGGCGTTGCGCCGCGCGTTGATGGCGATCATGGCCATCTGCTCCGGCGTGGTGCCGAACTCATGGAAGTGACGTTGGGCGTTGAGCGCCAACCAGTTGGCCGCCGAATAGGCCCGGAAGGGAATGTTCCACTGGAACGACCCCCCCATCTTCGGGGCCTTGCCGCCGCCCCCCATCCCCAGACCACCCATGCCGATGCCTTGCCGCCCCCCCGTACCCTGTTCACTCGACTCGGTGACCGTGCGGTACACGAGCACATGGCGAGCTAACCCGGCCCCGACGGCCAGCACGGCGTTGTGGACCGCCGCCATCTGCGCGGCCCCTTCGATGCCCCCGGAGTGCCAGTTCAGCTTGAGCCGCAGGGCCTCTTGCACCTCGGGCGAACCGGGTCCGGCGAACCCGGGCCCGCCCATCCCACCGCCGGGATAGGTAGCCAACCCGTCCACCTCGGCCAGTGTGATCCCCGCATCGGCCACCGCCGCCAGCGAGGCGTCGATGGTGAGATCCAGGCCTCCTCGCCCCAGCCGACGCCCCACGGCCGACTGCCCGATGCCCGAGATCACCGCCCGGCGCTCGAACTCGGTCAACCGCTCGCCGCCACGGGGGTAAAGAGCGGAAAGAACACATCATCGTGCGCCTCGAAGGTGACCTGCACCGCCATGCCGATACAGACCTGCTCGGGCGGGCAACCAATCACGTTGCTGGTCATCCGCAGGTCGGCCTGCTCCGGAAAGCCGACGATGGCGATGGCGTAGGGCTCGCGGCCGCCATCCCAGGAGTGATGATTCACCGTCACCGAGTAGACCTCGCCGAGCCCGCTCACCGCCTCAGGGGCCACCTCCCGGCTCCCACATTCCGGGCAACGCGGCAGCGGTGGGTGCAGGTAGTAACCGCAGGCCTGACAACGCAGAAAGCGAAGTTCACCGCGTTCCCCGGCCGTCCAGAAGAAACGATTCTCGTCATCGAGCCGCGGCAGGACCCGAAACGGGAGATCCGCCAACTACCTCCCACCCAAGCGTTCAGCAAGGGTGATCGCCGTGACGATGCCCTCGTCCTGGAACTTGCCCGTGCCGTGACTAATGGCGGTGGTATCCACATCGGCGGCCTGCGCCCGCAACGCCCCTACGGTGCATTCCTCACGGGGTCGGTGAGCGAAGGGATCAAAGGTGAAGTTGGCCATGGCGTTGAGGTGCGTGATGCGGTTGATGTCCTCGTCGGGCAGAGCCCCGAGGAACTTCATGGCCATCTCGGGTGAGTTGGGCCAGGTGGAGTCGGAGTGGGGGTAGTCGCACTCCCAGTGAATCTGGTTCGGGTTCAGGTGATTCCGCACCTCGATGCCCACGGCGTCGTCGATGAAACAGGTGAGGACGTTTTCGTTGAACACCTGGCTCGGAAGCTTGTCGCCGAAGTCCTGGTTCGTCCATGCGTGATGGTGCTGGTACACGTAATCAATCCGCTCGAGGAAATACGGCACCCACCCGATGCCGCCCTCGCTCAGCGCCACCTTGAGCCGGGGGAACTTGCGAAACACCGGCGACCAGACAAGGTCGGCGGCGCACTTCACGATGTTCATCGGCTGCAGCGTGATCATGGTGTCGATGGGGGCGTCCATCGACGTGATCACCATTTCCGATGACGACCCGATATGCAGACAGATCACCGTATTGACTTCCTCACACGCCCGAAGGAACGGATCCCAGAAATCGCTGTGCCAACTAGGGCGGCCGAGCTTCTCCGGGTTCTCGGAGAACGTGACGGCGTGGCAGCCCTTGTCAGCCATCCGCCGCACCTCGGCCGCCATGAGTTCGGCGTCCCAGATCGGTGGGATCGACAACGGGATCATGCGACCGGGATACGTGCCGCACCACTCCTCGACGTGCCAGTCGTTGTAGGCCTGAAGGAGTTCCAGGCCGATCTCCCGGTCGGGGCAGGTGTAAAACAACTGCCCGGTGAAACCGGTGAGGCTCGGGAAGTTGAGCGACCCCAACATGCCGTTGGCGTTCATGTCGTCAATGCGCGCGTGAATGTCCCAGCACCCCTTGCGCATCTCCGAAAAAGCCAGCGGATCCACGCCGTACTCCTCCGGCACCCGACCCGCCACGGCGTTGAGCCCCACGTTCGGGAGCGCGGCACCCTCAAACATCCACACCTCGCGGCCGTTGTCCATGACCTTGATGAACGGCGCCCGGGCCGCCGCCGCCTTGGACAAGCGCCCCTCGAAGAGATCCGGCGGTTCCACCACGTGGTCATCGACGCTCACCAGAATCAGATCATCAACGTGCATGCGGTTTCCCCCCGGAGATTCCAATATGACAGCGCTGTTAGATTAGCCTTTCCGATCGACCGCGCAACACGCACTACAGACGGGAGGGGACGTGCCGGCGAAACCCATCCCCGTGCTGCAAACAACGCCGAATCACGACCACCAACCATGGCCCCGCCCAGAGATCTGAGCAGCGTTTTGCCCCTAGCCGCGGAAGTCCGACGGCGGCCACCGTTCGGAAGCAACCCCGTGGTCGGCGAGCGCGGCAGCGACACCCAACGCCGCATCTTCGCCGCCGCCATTGAGGTATTCGGAGAGTTGGGTTTCAGCGGGGCCCGGGTTGAACTCATCACGGCGCGGGCCGGTTGCTCCCGCCCCGCCTTCTACCAGTATTTTTCCAGTAAGGACGACGTGTTCTGGGCCCTCGCCGGCCAACTCGGCCAGGAGATCGTGCACCTCGCAACCGCTCTCCCGAGGATCACACCCGACGCCGCCGGACTGGCCCACCTCACCGAATGGACCGGCGAGTTCATGGACCTGCACGAAGCGTGGGCCCCGGTATTCGCCTCGTTCCAGGCCGCCAGCCGAGGGCATGCCCCCCAAGCCCAGCGCTCGGGCGCCGTGAGTGATCAAACCGGCCTGGCGCTGTTGCGGGCCTTCGGAGTGCCCGCTGATCCCCGCCAAAGCACCCTCGTGACCGGCTTGGTAGCCGTGCTCATCCGCTGCAGTTTTTTCGCCGAGCAAACCCCCAGCGGCATGAGCCGCCAACCCCTCGTGGCCGGGGTGGCCACCTTGCTGCACCGCATCTTCGCCGGGCCCATCGCCGGGGTGAACCTGCTGCCCACCCCACCCAGGCGGCCGGGCCGAACCACCTCGGCCCCCGCTCCGTCCCCCGCTACCCCGCCGGTGGAGCGCCCCCTGGCGCGCCGAGGCACCCGCACCCGCCAACGCCTGCTGGACGCCGGGGCGCAGGTGCTACCCGCTCGGGGTTACCACGATGCCCGCGTCGACGATGTGGTGGCGGCCGCGGGCGTGAGCCACGGCACCTTCTACCGCTACTTCACCAACAAAGACGACTTCTTCCAGGCTCTCGCCGAAACCACCTCCGGCCACATGATCGATCACCTCGACCGGCTGCACCTCGACCCGACGGGGAACATAGAGGACCTCCGGGGGTGGCTAGTGGAGTGGTTCGTCATCTACGAGCGCGACGGCGGGATCATCAGCACCTGGCAAGAAATGCAGACCAACGAGCGCTTGGCCGTCTTCTCGCGAGAGGTAGCCACCTCCGTGTACACCCGCCTCGTGCGCCTCCTGTCGCAACGCCCCTTCGGTGATCCCGCCGTGGATGCGGTGATGTTGCTGGCCCTGATCGAACGAGTGCCCTACAGCGTGTACACGCTGCACTTCACCACCCCCGCACCGGCTATCGAGGCGATGATCACCGCTATCGGTCGCGGCTTGTTAGTCCAACCCGAGTAAGCAAACCCCTATGGACTTCGAATTCACCACCGACCAACTCGAACTGCGAGCCAATGCCCGGGCCGTGCTGGAAGCGGCGTGCCCGGCGACGGTGGTACGGGCGGTGTACGAGGGCACCGGGGACGGCACCGCCCTCTGGGGCCAATTGGTGCAGCTCGACTGGCCTGGCCTGGCCATCCCGGAGGAACACGGCGGGATGGGCTTGGGCATGGTGGAACTGGCCATCGTGGTGGAGGAACTCGGCCGGGCGGTGGCCCCCACACCGTTGCTCGCCACACTCACCCAGTTCGTCCCGCTGCTGCGGGAGGCGGGATCTACCCGACTCCTCCAGGAGATCGCCGCCGGCACCGTCACCGGCACGCTGGCGTTGGCCGAAGATGGGGTGTGGCACCGCCCCCGCATGCACACCACGGCCCGACGCGATGGCCGCGACTGGGTGCTCAACGGCGTGAAATCGCACGTGCTCGACGGCACCACCGCCGATTGGCTGGCCGTGGTGGCGCAAGGAAACGACGGAGTCGGGGCCTTTGTGGTGCCCGCCGCCGCCGTGGTGGCCACCCCCATCGAGGTGATGGACCCCACCTTGCCTATCGCCACGGTGCTGCTCAACGATCTGACGGTGGGGGGCGAGGACGTCCTGCTCGAACCCGGCGACCCCGCCGCCGCGCAGGCCATCGAGCGAGCCCTGCAAACCTCGGTCACCGCCATGGCCTGCTCCACGGTTGCCTCCTGTCGCCGCCTCTTCGAGATCACCCTTGACTACGCCAAGCAACGGGAACAGTTCGGTCGTCCCATCGGCTCCTTCCAGGCCCTCAAACACCGCCTGGCCGACCTCTACCTGGCCGTCGAACGAGCCGCCTCGCTGGCCTGGTTCGCCGCCCTCACCATCGCCGAGGACGACGACCGTCGAGCCATCGCAGTGGCCATGGCCAAAGCCGCCGCCGGGGAGTGTCAGCGACTGGTGGTGCGCGACGCGCTCCAGTTGCATGGAGGCATCGGCTTCACGTGGGAGCACGACCTGCACTTCCTGCTCAAGCGGGCGAAAGTCGGCGACGGGCTCCTCGGCACCGCCGCCTGTCACCGCGCCCACCTGGCGGAGTTCCTCGGCTTGGCGGCACCCGCGTGAAGTTGCGCTTCGACGATGACGTAGAGGCATTCCGGGCTGAACTGTTGGCGTGGCTGGCCATCAACCGGCCCAGCGCCGCCGAGATGGCCGCCGAGCCGTCGGTGTCCACCGGCCATGCCCCGGCGTGGGCCCGCCGCTGGACCCGCACCATGTTCGATGCGGGCTGGCTGGTGCCGGGCTGGCCCCCCGAGCGCGGCGGGCGCAACGCCGGGCCGATCGAATCGCTCGTGTACATCGAAGAACTCGCCAAGGCGCGCGTGCCACGCACCACCAACGTGCAGGGCCTCGGTATCGTGGCTCCCTCCATCATCGACTACGGAACCGACGCGCAGATTCGCCACTACGCCATGCCGATCCTGCGGGGCGAAGCCACCGCCTGTTTGGGCATGAGCGAACCCAACGCCGGGAGCGACCTAGCCGCGCTCACCACTCGTGCGGTGCTCGAGGGGGACCAGTGGGTGATCAACGGCCAGAAGGTGTGGACGTCAGGCGCCAACTACGCCGACTTCTGCTTTCTGTTCTGCCGCACCGATCCCCACGCCCCGAAGCACCAGGGCATCTCGATCATCATCGTGCCGATGGATACGCCCGGGGTCACCGTCCGACCCCTCCCCGAGATCATCCACCCCGACCAGCCCGATCTGAACGAGGTGTTCCTCACCGATGTGACCGTGCCCGCTCACCACCTAGTGGGCGAGCTCAACAACGGCTGGGCCATGGCCAATGGTTCCCTGGCCCATGAACGGGCCATGGTGTGGGTGAATGCGGTGATGGGCCTGGAGGAGTCGCTGGCCACCCTCCTGGTGGAAGCACCCGCCCTGTTGGATCGACTCACCCCCATCGAACGCACCCTGGCGGTGGACCAGATCGTGCAGGTAGCCATCGACACCCAAGCGGCTCGTTGCCTGGGCTACCGCGGTTTCGCCAAGTTTGCCCGCGGGGCTGGCGCCCCCGAACAGGCCCTCATGAAGCTCTACGCCAGTGAGGCCCGCCAGCGGGTGGCCCTCGTCGCCGCCGAAATCCAGGGTGCCGATGCCGTCGTGGCCGGGGGCGTAGCCAACGATGGGCACCACGCCGTGGATGAACCCCAGGGCACCTGGCTGGAGCAGTACTTCCATTCCTTCGCCAACACCATTTCGGCCGGCGCCTCGGAGATCCAACGCAACATCATCGCTGAGCGCATCCTCGGCCTCCCTCGGAAGTAGGCCACGATGTCGCTCGAGTCGATAGCGGCGTTACTGGCGGCCCGAGCCCACGACGACAGCCTGGGCCTGCAGAGCGAAGACGCCACCTGGACATGGGCCGAAGTGGTGGCCGAGTGCGCAGCGCGGGCGGCCTGGTTGGTGGAGAACAACCTCGCCGGTCGCCACCTTGGGGTCCTGTTGGAAAACGTACCGGAGTACGTGTTTCTGCTCGGCGGGGCCGCCCTCAGCGGGACCGTGGTGGTGGGCATCAACCCCACTCGTCGCGGCCAGGAACTCGCCGGCGACATCCGTCACAGCGACTGCGCCCTCGTGCTCACCAACGCCACCCAAGCGCCCCTGCTGCGAGGGTTGGAACTGGGCATCGAGGTGGTCGTCGTCGACGATCCGGCGTGGGCGGAGAGCATCGACCACCACCGCGTTGCGACCGTACCCGCCGTGTTGCCCGCGGCGGAGGCGCTCTATCTGCTCATCTTCACCTCGGGCTCCACCGGGGCCCCCAAGGCTGTGCAAATGAGCCAGGGGCGGGCCGCCCGAACGGCCACCAACGCGGCGGTGGCCTTCAGTAGTAGCGATGTCCTCTACTGCGCGATGCCGTTGTTCCACGGCAACGCCCTGCTCGCCAACCTGTTCCCGGCCGTGGTGTCGGGGGCATCGGTGGTGCTGAAGCAACGCTTCTCCGCCTCGGCCTTTCTGGCCGACATCCAACGATTCGGATGTACCTATTTCAACTACGTCGGACGGGCCTTGTCGTATCTCCTCGCTGTGCCCGAGACCGCGGAGGACGCCCACAATCAACTCGTCTTCTGTCTCGGATCGGAGGCTTCCCCGCGCCACCGGCGCGAGTTCCGCCGTCGCTTCGGCTGCTACGTGGTGGAGGGCTACAGCTCCAGCGAGGGCGGCGTGGTGATCCAGCCGGTGCGCGGCATGCCCCCCGAGGCCCTCGGACGCCCGGCCGAGGGAGTGGACGTAGTGGTCATCAATCCCGAGACCGGGGTGGAATGTCCGCCGGTCCGGTTCGGACCACAGCGACAACTGCTCAACGCAGCAGAGGCCACCGGCGAGATCGTGGGACGCGACGGGCTGGCGAGTTTCGAGGGCTACTACGCCAACCCCGCCGCCACCGCCGAGCGGAGTCGACACGGCTGGTACTGGTCCGGCGATCTGGCCTACCGGGACGAAGACGGCATCTTCTATTTCGCGGGCCGCACCGCTGATTGGCTGCGGGTGGACGGCGAGAACTTCGCCACCGCGCCGGTGGAAGCGATCCTCGAACGGTTCCCGGGGGTACGCGCCGTGGTGGTGTTTGCCGTACCCGACCCACACACTGGCGATCAGGTGATGGCAGCCATCGAAACAGAAACCGGGGTGGACATCGACCCGGCGGCGTTGGCCACGTTCCTGGCCGACCAACCCGACCTCGGCACGAAATGGGCGCCCCGCTTCGTGCGGGTGGTGGAGGCCATTCCCCTTACCGCCACCGGCAAAATGGATCGACAACCCCTCCGGGCCCAGGGCTGGGACGCCACGGACCCCATCTGGTGGCGCCCCTCCCCCACCTCGGCCTACGAGGTATTCACGCCCCACCATCGCGCCAACCTGCGCCAAGCCTTCATCGACGCCGGCCGCCGCGAATGGCTCACCCCGCCGGAGTAACGCCGGGGTTTATCCCCGCTCGATACGGGCGAGGGCGGCCGCCAAGGTTGGGTCTTCACCCACCCGAAACGGACTGGCTTGGCCAGCTTCCTGGAACAGTTGCGCAATCCGGGTGGAGATAGCACTGGCGCGCACGAGGGCGAACACTTCGTACCAGGCGAGGTCCACCAGGGGCCGTGCGATCCCCTGCTCCAGCAAGGCCACCGCGTCTAGGTGGGTGCCAAACCCGGGCATGGCGAGACCGCTGAGGGAGGTCTGCAACGTCTCCAGCGCCAAAAACCAGCCGAAGTCCATCTCGGCGGGCCCGACACTGGCCATGTCCCAGTCGATCACGGCGAGGGGCGCGTAGGTATCGGCGGCAAAGATCACGTTCCCGAGACGCACGTCGCCCCACAGGAGCGACGGGGCTGGCTCCGCCGTCGGTCGGTTGGCCCGACACCACCGCAAAGCCTCCGCCAAGGCGGGAGGCGGGGCCGCCTCGGTGGCCCAGAGGAGGTAGTGGTCCCAGTAATCCAACTCGGCAGCCAGTCCGCTGCGCAGGCCCAAACCCTGGTGGTCGGCCCCGTGAACCGCCATGACCGCCGCCAGGAAGGCATGCCACAGCGCATGCCGATCGGCGTCGCTGGGCAAGCTCAGCAACCACCCATCAGCGGGGGTGAACTCGCCGGGGATCGGCCCGGCCACACAGGGCATAGCCACGAAGGGATCGCCGAGGAACGACGGGTCGGGCTCGTAGCGGGCGGGCCCCGCCACGGGAACCCCCGCCGCCCCCACCGCGTTCTGCACCGCCGCCTGCTGCGCTAGGTCATAGGTGGGAAAGATGCCCGCCGACAGCGGGGGGAGACGGATCACCAGGTCGTGTTCCACGATGAGCGTCTCGCAGGACCAGCCCGGCGTGGGGCGCTGGATCGACCCCACCGAACGCCCCAACCATCGCTCCAGCCCGGCGCGCAGATCGTGAGGATCGCGGCAGACACTCAGGCTCACATGAAGCTCGCTTCCTCGGTAAGCCCCATCTCGGGGTGCGGACCCACGAAGAGGCTCTGCAGATTGCCGATGCCCACCCCTCCACCCACGGGATCCTCCACGCGCACCAGGTTGTCGCGCATTTGGTGAATGCGATGGGCGATGGCGGGCTCGGTGCAATCAGCGATGTGCTCCCCGTCCACATGCAGATCCCCGCGCCACTCGCCATGCCAATGGCCGTCGAAGCCGAAGTACAACCCCGTCCCGAGATGGAACCCCGTATCGCCTAAGGCGCTCACGGTGAGCGGGCGCGCCGTTCCATCGGCCATCGTGCAGTGCAACAAGGCGGCGGTGAGTCGCCGATTTTCGTTCTGCACCTGGGCCTCGGGAACCATCGCCACAAAGGCTTCGCGGCGGCCGTCGGGGTGTTCGATCCCCCCTTGCAATTCGATCCGTTGCCAATCACCGATGCCGTGGCGTTGGTAGTAGAGGTGGATCCCGTAGCGGCTGCCGTCGGGACGCTCACACAGGATCGGCGACCACATCACCGTGGTGGAAACCCCCGGCGGTCGGGCGGCGTCGGCCACATCCGCCACCGGCTCCCCCACCATGTAGCGCACGCCCCAGGAATGGTCTCGGGTAGACACCGCGTTGCTGTCGTCGAACTCGTGCCGGGTGCCGTCGATGTCCACCCACCCGTGGGCGGTGCCGATCTGGTGATAGCGCACGATGTCGGCGTCGAGGCGCAACCCATCGCGACTCCGATGCTGCTCGGGCTGTTCGAGCGCGGCGGGCACCGCGGCGTGAAAGGTCCACTCGAAACTGATGGGCACCACGTCGTTGGGGGCAAGGCTGAAGCGCACCTGCTGCAGGGGCTCAAGCACCTCGTAGCGGATCGGTCCGGTCTCGAGGTGGTCAATGGCGGGCATGAGCGCCCGGCTTGATCGCACCGTCCACTGCTGTCGACCCTGGCTCACTCCGGCGTAGGCGTCGAGCACCCCGCGGTTGGGGTACTTGCCCATCCCGAAGGCCAGGCTCACCGAGCCGTCCCGGCGGGCCGCCATAGCGCACACCTTTTCGGTCCAGGACCGATCGCTCTGCCCCACCGTGGCGAAGGTGTCGACGATCTGGTGATGAAACGCCTCGTCGGCACTCACCAACGGTCCGAGAGTGGTCATCAGGCAGGGCCTTTCGGGATGTCGGCTACGAATCGTGTGTACCGTCCCTGCCCATGGTGCTCGAGAGGGAAGCGGCAAGTTTGGACGGTGTGGTGGCGGTGGTCACCGGCGGGGGTGCCGGCATCGGCCGCGGGATCGCTCAGGGTTTGGCAACCTTCGGCGCCCGCGTGGCCATCTGGGAACAAGACGAAGCCAGCGCAACCGCGGCGGCGCAGGAGATCGGCGGACTGGCCTGCACCACCGATGTGCGCAACGAGGCGGAGGTCGACGAGGCCCTGGCCCACACCATCGGCCAACTCGGCCTGCCCACGGTGCTGGTGAACAACGCCGGGGGCGTGTTCTCCTCGCCCTTGCTCGACACGGCCCCGAAGGGCTGGGATGCCCTGCTGCGGGCCAACCTCACCCAGGTTCTGTTGTGTACCCAACGGGTGGCCCGGGCCATGGTGAAAGCAGGCCAGGGCGGCAGCATTGTGAACATCACCTCGATCGAAGGCGCCCGGGCCGCCCCTGGCTATGCCGCCTACGCCGCCGCCAAGGCCGGGGTGATCAGCCTCACCAAAACCGCCGCCTTGGAATTGGCTCCCCACGGTATTCGGGTGAACGCACTGGCCCCCGACATCACCCTCACCGAGGGCATGGCCTCGGTGGCACCCCCCGGGGCCGAAGCGTCCTTCGCGGCGGTGGTGCCGATGGGAAGGGCGGGGCACGTCGACGAAATGGCCGGGGCGACGGTGTTCCTCGCCTCGGACTTGTCGAGGTATGTCACCGGGCAGACCCTTCACGTGGACGGCGGCACCGAGGCCGCCGCCGGCTGGTACCACCACCCCGACCACGGCCACTACGTTCTCGGCCCATCGCGCTGAACCCGGACCGGGTCGCCTGAAGCCGCCGCGAGCCCCCCGGCGGTCATTGGGGTAGCACCAGAGCGGGCAAGGGATGACGGAACAGCGCCGCCGCGTTTTCGCAGCACAGTTTCCGCCGCTCGGCCGGGGGCAAATGACCCCAGGCCTGCTCGATCACCGCTTGGGTGTTGGGCCAGGTGCTGTCGCCATGGGGATAATCCACCTCCACCATGATGTGATCCAGGCCAATGGTGTGACGGGTGTCGATCGTGGAGGGATCGTCGATCGTGCAAAACCAGAAACTGCGGCGCAACACGGCAGCGGGATCCTCATCCCAACCCATGCCATAACCGGAGCGTTCCACCAGATTTTCGAGCCGGTCGATCAGCATCGCCACCCATCCGATGCCCCCCTCGGCCATCGCCACTTTGAGGTTCGGAAAACGCACCGTCCACCCCGCCCATAGCCACTCCGTGCAGGCCTGCAAGGAGAGTTGGCTGAACAGCGTGGCGGCCAGCGGAATGATGGCTCGGTCGCAACCGGGGGGAATCTCACCCATGCCCGAGGACCCCACATGGAGACACACCACTGTGTCGGTATCGGCGCAGGCCTCCAGGATGGGCGCCCAGTACTCCTCGAAAATGGACGGCAACCCAATCTGGTGCGGGCGCTCCGGCAGGGTGACGGCCCGGAACCCCCGCTGCGCGTTGCGGCGGATCTCTGCCGCGCCCACCTCGGGATCGGTGAGCCAGGTGATCCCCAGTGGGATGATGCGGTCTCGGTGCGGCTGCCACCAGGCGTCGTGCACCCAGTCGTTGAACGCCTGGGTGGTGGCCAAGCCCAGGGCTGGGTCCGAGCATTGCGAATACACCCGTCCGCAGAACCCGGTGATCATCGACGGAAAACTCATCGACGCCCACACACCGTTCAGGTCCATGTCCTGCACCCGGGCATCCACGTCGAAACACCCCGGCCGCATCTCATCGAAGCGGAACGGCTCGATCGCCACGGTCTCGGGTCGACGCCCCACCACTGCATTCATCCCCACCTGGCTATGGCGTTGCCCGTCGAACTCCCACACCTGATGACCCTGCCGGTTGAGCACCACACGCGGTGCTCGCTGCTGCAGCGACGCCGGCAAGCGGCCCTCGAACATGTCCGGCGGCTCGACCAGGTGATCGTCGACCGAGATGATGGTGGCGTAGCGGTGACGTGGTTCGGGTTCGGGAAGAAACAACTCGGGATTCAGCACCGGCATGTCAGTCCAGGATCAACGGATCGGCTCGTAGCTCGCGTCGGGCCATGGCCTCGAAGAGCCCGGGGAAACTGACCTGCGCGAAGGGCGCCGCAAAGCGCTCGAACACCTCCGGTCGCACCGGCACGCCACCCCCCATCGCCTCCACGTGCCAGGCCTGTCGGCAACGCCACTCCAGCACTACGGCGCGGTGATGGGCCTGGGCGATGTCCTGACCCACCACCAACACACCGTGGTTGGCCAGCAGCGCGGTACTGGAATCCCCCAGCGCCGCGACGCAGGCCCGGGCGTTGTCCAGCGCGTCTACCGAACCGCCGAAATCGTCGTAGAGGGCCGGGTCGCCGGGCATCATGGCCGAGGTCTGGTCGTACACCGGGGGCACCCGATGGGCATCGGCCCACAGCGTGCCCCAGCGCGGATGATTGTGCACAGCCACCCCGATGTCGGGGCGTTGGCGGTGCACTTCGGTGTGCAAGGTGATGGCCGGGGTCACGGTCCATCGGCCCTCCAGCACGTGGCCGTCGCCGTCGATACGCATGATGTCGCTGGCGGTCACTTCGTCCCAGGTGAGACCCCACGGGTTCACCAGTAACGTGCCGTCGGGTTGGCGGGCGGTGATGTGCCCGGCGAGGTGGTCGTCGTACCCCTCCCGGAACAGCATTCGGGCCAGCAGGGCCACGGTGGCCTGCGGCGTCATGGCCGGCAGTGGGGGTCCCATCAGGCGACGCGGTTTCTCGATACCACTCATCGGCCCCCCTCCTCGTCTGCTGTCGGCGAGAGGCTACCGCAGCGTCCCACTGCGGGAGCCAGAGCCAACGAGCAGCCACGACGACGGCGGGTAGCGGCGGTGCCTACGATCGGGTCCATGAACATCGTGAACCATGTGGGCCTGTGCGTGACCAACCTCGAACGGTCCCGCACGTTTTATGAGCAGGTCTTGGGCTTCGTGCATCACTACGACCTGTCGGTGCCCGACGCCCCTGCCAGCCAACTCCTCGAGATCAGCGCACCGGTTGGCCTGCGGGCCGTCTATCTCCGCCACGGTCACTTCACCCTCGAACTGCTCCACTTCGATCGCTCCCACAACGAACCGGCGCGGCTGCGCTCCTTCACCGAACCGGGCCTCACGCACCTGTCGTTCTCCGTGCCCGACCTCGATGTCGCCGCCGAAGTTGTGCTCGCGCACGGTGGCGAAGTCTTGACCCACACCGCCATCGGCGACATCGCCATCATGGTGCGCGACCCCGATGGCCAACTTCTCGAACTACTCACCCACACCGACCGCTAAGGGCGCGGGAGTTTCAGGGCCCTGTCGGCGATGATGTTTTTCTGCACCTCCGTGGTGCCCGCCCCGATCGAGGTGAATCGCTGCCACGGGTAGTTGTGGGCCGCATGGCCACCGTTAATGGCCTCGGGTCCTCCCTTGGCCAAGATGCCCAGCGGACCAAGCAGATCGATGTTCAGCTCGGCGAGGGCCTGGGAAAGATGGCTCCATTGAAGTTTGGCGATCTGTGCCTCAGGAAAGGACCGCTCACCCTTGAGCACCTTGGAAAGAGCGCGGGCGTTCAATAAGCGGGTGAGTTCCACCTGGGCGTACAGCCGGGCGATCCGGTCGCGCAGGTCGGGGGCGAGGAGCGCGTCGGGATTGTGCTCCCGCGCCGCCGCGATCATCTCGTCGAGTTCGGCCCGCAGACCAATGGCGATACCCCCGGTCCCTGCCCGCTCGTGGGTGAGGGTGCCCATGGCCACGTTCCAGCCGTCACCTTCCTCGCCCAGACGGTTCGCCACCGGCACCCGCGCCGCGGTGAAGGACACCTCGCAGAACATGGCCTCGCCGGTGATCTCCCGAATGGGACGGCACTGCACCCCGGGCGTGTGCATGTCCACGATGATCGCCGTGATGCCCTCATGCTTGGCCCCGCGCGCGATGGCGGTGGGATCGGTGCGCACCAGGAACAGGCCCCAGCGGGCCAAGTGGGCGGTGGAGGTCCACACCTTCGTGCCGTTTATGACGTAGTCGGGGCCATCGGCGATGGCGAGGGTTCGCAGGTTGGCTAGGTCGCTCCCCGCCTCGGGCTCACTGAACCCCTGGCACCAATGGTCGGTGGCGTCGATGATCCCCGGCAACCACTGTTGCTGTTGGGCCGGACTGGCCCAGCGCATGATCATCGGGCCGATCTGCCAGATGCCGTTGGCGTTGTAAATCCCCGGTGTCTTGGCCCGGGCCATCACCTCGGAGTACACGACGTTCTGCATGGTGGTGGCCTCCCGCCCCCCCCACGAGCGCGGCCAGTTGATCGCCGCCCATCCCCCCGCGTGGAGTCGTTGTTGCCAAGCCTGCCGCCGCGCCATCGTGCGACGCGTCTCGTCACTGTGATCGGCGCCGATCTCCCCCTGATTGTTGAAGTCGGGAAGGTTGGTGTCGAGCCACGCCTGAAGTTCGACCCCGAATGCTTCATCTTCAGCCTGATACGCGAAGTCCACGCTGCCCAAACTAACAAGAGCCTCACCTAAGGTCTGTTCCGTGGACTTCACCTTCAACTCCGAGCAGGATGCCTTTCGCTCCGTTACCCGGTCCTTCCTGGCCGAGGAGGCCACCGGCGCGTACGTCCGGGCCATGCTCGAGAACGACCGCGGCTGCACCGATGCGTTGTGGGACCGGGCCGTCGCCCTGGGTTGGCCGGGCCTGGCGGTGCCGGTGGCCCACGGCGGCGCCGGGCAAGGCATGCTCGAACTGGTGATCCTGAGCGAGGAACTCGGTGCCCTCCCCCTCCCCGGCCCGTGGCTGTCGTCGGTGGTCGCCGCCACCCTCCTGGCCCGACGCCTCCCCGACCCCCTCCTGCTCCCCCAGCTTGCCAACGGTTCCCAGCGCGCCACGGTGGCGGTGGAGGAGACCGGCACCCGCAACCCGCTCGAGAGCATCACCACCACCGCCCGTCGGCGCGGTGACCAGTGGCTGCTCGACGGTCTGAAGCCCGTGGTGATCGACGGCCATACCGCCGATGTGGTGTACGTGGTGGCGCGCGACGGCGACGGGTTGGCGACCTTCGCCCTCGATGCCCCCCAGGGCGAGTTGGTGCCGAACCTCGATGTGACGCGCAAGGTTGCCCGCCTGGTCCTCAACGGCCAACCGTCGCGGCGCGTGGGGCCCGCCCATGACCAACGCTCCCTGCTGGCCCGGGTGATCGACGACATCGGCATTGCCGTATGCGCAGAGAGCGTGGGGGCTAGCCAGCGAGCCCTCGAGATGGCCACCGAGTACGCCAAACATCGGGTGCAGTTCGGTCGCCCCATCGCCACCTTCCAGGTCATCAAGCACAAGATCGTCGACATGCTCCACCAGCTCGAACTGGCCCGGGTGGCCACGCACTACGCCGCGTGGGCCAGTGAGGTGGAGGACCCCGGGCGCGAAACCGCCGCCGCCATCGCCAAAGGATTCGTTGCCGAAGCGGCCACGATGATCACCGCCGAGAACATTCAGGTGCACGGCGGGGTGGGGTTCACCTGGGACGTCGACTGCCACCTGCTGTTTCGACGGGTGAAGGCCAACGACATGCTCTTCGGACGCCAGGGGTGGCAACGCCAGCGACTCGCAGATCTGGTGCTCGGCCCGACATGACGGTGGTGGAGGTGTTCGCCGACATCGGCTGTCCCTTTGCCCACGTGGGCATCAACCGCCTCGTCCAGCGCCGCGACGAGGCCAACCGTCCCGACATCGTGCTGCACGTGCGGGCGTGGCCCCTCGAATGGACCAACGGCACACCGCTGCTCCCCGCCCTCATTGCCGAGGAGGTAGATGAGTTGCGCGAACAGGTGGCGCCGGATCTCTTCGCCCACTTCGACCCCGCCCAGTTCCCCGCCACCACGCTCCCCGCCTTTGATCTGGTGGCCGCCGCGTACGCAGTGGGCCCGCAGAAGGGCGAGCGCGCCAGCCTGGCTCTGCGCCACGCCCTCTTCGAGCAGGGTCGGCCCATCGGGGATCGTGGGGTTATCGAAGCGGTGGCTGCCGAGGTGGGCGTGGCGATGCCCGACGAAGGGGCGCGGGCCCTCGTCCTGGCCGACTGGCAGGACGGCCAGGCTCGCGGGGTGATCGGATCACCCCACTTTTTCCTGGGGGCCGACGGATGGTTCTGCCCGTCGCTCCAGATCAAGCGGGTCCAAGACCATCTCGTGATACACACCGATCCCGACGCCTTCGAGGCGTTGGTGGACCGCATTCTCTCGACGTAACCGCTACCGCCCGGGCAGTTCGTGCTTGACCACCTTGCCGGTGGCGTTACGCGGCAGTTCGGTAACGAAGGTGACCCGCCGCGGCACCTTGTAATCCGACAGACGCTCCGCGCACACGGCGATGAGTTCCTCCGCCGACACGGTGACCCCGGCCACCAACACCACCCAGGCGGCGACGTCCTCGCCGAGGACCGGGTGAGCGATACCCGCCACCGCCGCCTCCCGTACGGCGGGATGTTCGTAGAGCACGGTCTCCACATCGGTGGCGTGCACGTTGTTGCCGCCCCGGATGATCACGTCCTTCTGACGCCCCACGATGTAGAGGAAGCCATCTTCGTCGAGAAAGGCCAGATCACCTGAGTGCAGCCACCCATCCCGCCACGTCGTGGCCGTGGCCTCGGCATCGTTGAAGTATTCGCGCTCGCGGCCGGGGTTGCGCACCAATAATTCGCCCACCACCCGGGCGGGTTGCTCCTCGCCCTGCTCGTCCACGATTCTGAACTCGGTGGGCGCCATGGGCCGACCTACCGAACCCACCCGCTTGGCCTGCTCCGCCGGGGGCATGAAACAAAAGGCGGGGCCCGCTTCGGTCATCCCCCACGAGTTGGACACCATGGCGTTGGGAAGCTTCGCCTGCAGTCGCTGCAGGGTGGACGGCGACACCGGAGCGCTCCCCAGCGGGCACATCGTGATGCTCGAGAGGTCGGCGCCCTCGAAGCGGGTGCTGCCGATCAGCAACTCGGCCATGGCGGGCACCAGGAAGGTGGCCGCCGGACGGTGGTGCTCCACCGCGTCGAACCACTGCTCCGGATCGAAACGAGGCAGATAGAGCAGCCGCATCCCCAGTTTCATCGGGTTATAGGCGGAGGCGATGCCGGCAAAGGTGAACATGGGCGAGGCGTGCAGCCACCCCGCGCCCGACCAACGGGGGAGGCCGTTGGGCATCATGGCGGCGTCGCGATGGCGCACCACCACCCCCTTGGGGCGCCCCGTAGTACCCGAGGTGTACATGAGATCGGCCATGGCATCACCGTTGATGGGCACCTGGATGGGTTCGTCGTCTCCCACCCCGACGTCGTCCCAGGAAACCAAACCCGCCTCGGGAGTACCGGTGGTCACGATCACTCGCAGTTCGGGCAGGTCCGGGCGCGCCGCCACCAGGGTCTCGGTGGTGGAGGCACCGCTGATGGCCACGACCGCCCCGGCGTGGCGGAGCACGTAGCCCAGTTCCCGGGCCACCAGCCGGGTGCTGGTGGGAACCGCCACCGCGCCGGCTTTGTGGATCGCCGAGTAGCTCACCAAGAACACGGCTGCCTCCGCCGGTGGCACATGGATAGCCACCCGATCCCCGGGCACCACCCCCTGCTCAATCAGCCATCGGGCCACGCCGTTCGAGCGCCGATCCCACGAGCCGAAGGTGAGATCAACCCCAGTGGCCACATCGCTGAATCCCACCTCGGCGGGGAATGCCTCCGCCATCATCCGGAGCTGATCCGGCAAGAGGTTGGCCATCAGAGCCCACCCCGGCGCAGCGGTGGACGTTCGCCCTCAAGCGAATGATAGGAGCATCCGTGGACGCCGCTCAGGGGACCGGCTCCGGATCGCGAGGCAGGCCGAGGAGACGTTCGGCGATCACATTGCGCTGGATCTCGCTGGTGCCACCGGCAATGGTGAGGCAGCGGTTAGCCAGAAACCCGAACGTCCACTGGGCCGCCGTCCCCGTCGCCGTGGCCCCCTCCGGGCCGAGCAGCGCGAGACCCAGTTCCTGCGTGCGCTGATCGTGCTCCACGCCCAGCAGTTTTCCCACGCTGGCCTCCGGCCCCGGACTCGCGCCGGCCACCGAGCGCTGCGTGGCCCGCAGGCCCAGCACCGCCACTGCGTGGGCCTCCGCCACGAGGGCGCCCACCTGATCGAGGAGCCGCGAGTCGGTGCCGTCGAGGTCGCCGGCGTTGATGCGTTCGCTCACCAGCGCCAACAAGGCTTCGATCCCGCCGCCGAAGGACGAACCGCGTCCCATCGACACCCGCTCGTTGGCCAGCGTGGTGCGGGCCAACGGCCAGCCGCCGTCCACCGCCCCGATGATGCAGTCGTCGGGCACGAAGACGTCGGTAAAAAACACTTCGTTGAACATGGCCAGGCCGGTCATCTCTCGCAGGGGTCGGATGTCGAGCCCGGGGCTGCGCATGTCCACGATCAAATAGGTGATGCCCAGGTGTTTGGCAACGCCGGTGTTGGTGCGGGCCAGACAGATACCCCAATCGGCTTCCATGGCCATTGAGGTCCACACCTTCTGACCGTTGAGCAGCCATCCGCCGTCGACACGGGTGGCGGCGGTGGTGAGGGCGGCGAGATCCGAACCGGCGTCGGGTTCGCTGAAGAGTTGGCACCAGGAAATGTCGCCGAGCAGCGTGGGGCGCACCCAGCGTTCCTGCTGCTCGTCCGTGCCGTGGGTGGCGATGGTGGGAGCCGCCCACGCCCCCACGGCCAGGTGGGGTAAGCGAATCTTGGCGCGGCGTAGTTCCTGCGCGATCACCAACTGCTCTACCGCCCCGGCGCGGCGTCCCCACGGCGGCTCCCAGTGCGGCACGAAATATCCGCCGTCCACCACCTTGGTCCGCTGCTCCTCGGGGGGGCCCTGGGCCACCCAATCCGCAAAGGCTCGCACCTCCCCCCGGAACGTTTCGGCTTCCGCCGGCAACGCCAAGGTGAGGTGCCGACGCGTGCCGGACAACGCGGCCGTGGCCACCCGGCAACGCCACGGGAACGACCCCCCCAGGAGTTGGCGCATCGCCATGGCCCGCCGGAGGTAGAGATGGGCGTCGTGGTCCCAGGTGAAACCCACGCCGCCCAACACCTGGATGCAATCCTTGGCCACCCCGGCGAAGGCATCCGGGGCGATCGCCCCGGCGGCCGCGGTGGCCAGTTCGACCTCGGCGGTGGTGGCGTCTCCGTCGAGGGCCTCGGCGGCGTCCCAGGTCACACCGCGGGCCGCTTCCGCCGCCACCAGCATGTCGGCACAGCGATGTTTCACGCCCTGGAACTGCCCGATGGGACGTCCGAACTGGCGCCTCGCCACGGCGTAGGCCGACGCCGTCTCCACGCACCAGGCGGCGCCACCGGCGCACTCCGCCGCCACCACCGTGGCCACGATCGACGCCACCTTCGTGTCGTCCAAACCGAGCAGTTGATCACCGGCGGGCACCACCACCGAGGCCAGGGCGAGGGTGGCGAGAGGGCGCGTGAGATCGAGGGCTACCACTGCGGTACTTACGAAGGCAGACCGCTCCACCACACACCACCGCTCAAGGCCGGCCACCAGCACCGGCACCACCACCACATCGGCCAGGCCCCCACAGAGCACCGGAGCGGTGGTACCGCTCACCACCAGGCTGCCGTCGGAGGCGAGGTCGCCCAGCAGCGGCGTGTCGAGGGCCACCGACCCCACCGTGGTGCCGTCAGCAAGACCCGGTAACCGGGAGCGGCTGGCGCCACCGGCATCGATCAGCGCGCTCGCTATCACGGTGGACAGGAACGGACCGGGGACCATTCCCCGCCCAAACTCCTCCACCACAATGGCCACTTCTGCGAACCCGTAGCCCTGGCCCTCGTCCGGCTCGGGGAGGTGAAGCCCGAGCCAGCCGAGCCGGGCGAGATCGTCCCAGAACGGCGGCCGCTGGTCGGTGGGCGCCTCGAGCGCCGCCCGTATCACGCTCGGCGGGCAGCGATCAGCGATGAATCGGCGCACCGTGGCGAGCAGGGCCAGATGGTCGTCACCGATGGCGATGCTCATGGGCGGTGCCCGATCCTTCCGTTCCGTCTAACGATCACGTCACATTAGCCCTCCCGGCCGCCTAGCCTCCCGGGGGCATGACCATCCATTACGAGCAAGTGGGCGGACACGTCGCCCGCATCACCATCGACCGACCCGAAGCCCGGAACTCGCTCGACCTCCATCACTTCCGCGACCTCGCCAACGCCTGGCGGCGCTTCCGCGACGACCCCGCCGACTGGGTGGCGGTGATCACCGGCGTGGACGGCAACTTCATGACCGGCGCCGACCTCAAAACCTACGTTCCCCAGATCACCGCCTTGCAGGCCCAGATCCTCGCCGGCGAGATCGACGAGATCGACGGCTGCCAACTACGCGACGGCACCGACGCCGTGCTGCGCAGCCTGAAGATCTACAAACCGATCATCGCGGCGGTGGACGGCCCCTGCGTGGCTGGCGGTATGGAAATGCTCGGCGGCATCGACATCCGCATCGCCACCGAGCGGGCCACCTTCGGGGTGATGGAACCCAAGCGCGGCCTGTTCGCCGGTGGCGGCACCACGGTGCGGCTGCCCCGCCAGATCCCGTATCCCGCGGCGATGGAGTTCCTCCTCACGGCCGAGGCCTTCCCCGCCCGCCGGGCGCTCGAGCTGGGCCTACTCAACGAGATCGTCGCCGAGGGCGAGTTGGCCGACCGGGCGCTCGAGTGGGCGGCTCGCATCACGACCAACGCGCCCCTCGCCGTGCAGGCCACCAAGGAGAGCGTGCTGCGCGGCCTTGCCGTCGACCAGCGAGAGGCCTACAAGATCGAGAGCGAGCTGGCCGGCAAGGTGTTCTCGTCTGCCGACGCCAACGAGGGCCCGAAGGCCTTCGCCGAGAAGCGCGACCCGGTGTGGAAGGGACGCTGAGGATCGGTCGGTTACTAGGGTGAGGCCACGGTGGGACACGGCACGGGAGATGACATGGGAATCTGTGATGGACGGGTAGCGATCGTGACCGGGGCGGGGCGAGGCATCGGACGCGAGCACGCGCTGATGCTCGCCCACGAAGGCGCCGCGGTCGTGGTGAACGATCTCGGTGCCCAACCCGACGGCTCCGGGGCCGACCCCGGCCCGGCCAACGAGGTGGTGGCCGAGATCGTGGCGATGGGCGGCCAAGCGGTGGTCAACGGGGCCGACATCACCAACTACGACGACGCCGGAGCCATGGTGCGCCAAGCCATCGACACCTTCGGTCGCCTCGATGTGCTGGTCAACAACGCCGGCATCCTGCGCGACCGCATGATCTTTTCGATGTCCGAAGCAGAGTGGGACGACATCATCAGCGTGCATCTGAAGGGTCACTTCTGCCCCACCCGCCACGCCGCCGCCTACTGGCGCGAGCAGTCCAAGGCCGGCGAGCCGGTCGATGCCCGCATCATCAACACCTCATCGCCCTCGGGTCTCTACGGCAACGCCGGGCAGACCAACTACGCCGCCGCCAAAGCCGGCATTGCTGGCTTCACCCTTGTCGCCGCCCTCGAACTGGCGCGGCTTGGCGTCACCTCCAACTGCCTCGCCCCCACCGCCCTCACCCGCCTGGTCGAGCCGCTCATGGGTGGGGCCGACAACATCACCGAGGAGGTGCGCGAGGCCATCTCTCCTCGCTGGGTGGCCACGGTGGCCACCTGGCTCGCCAGCCCGCTCAGCCGCGCCGTCACCGGGCGCGTCTTCGACGTGCGCGGTGAGACCATCGCCATCGCCGACGGCTGGCATCGCGGTCCCGAGGGCACCAACCTCGCTGGGGATCCGGTTGGCGCGGGCTTGGTGATCGAGGACCTGCTCAGCACCGCTCGCGCCAATGCCGACCTCGACGGCCGCGACGCCCCCGACCGCTTCTAGGCCCACCCCCGCCCGTCGAGGCCGCACCACCCCGGTGGAAGAACCTTCCCTCCGGTAGCGTTCGGCCATGCAGGTTGCGGGCAGCACCGTTCTACTCACCGGAGCGTCCTCGGGTATCGGGGCGGCCCTGGCCCCGCTGTTGGCCGAGCGCGGCGCCACCGTGGGCATCGTGGCCCGCCGCGCCGACCGCCTCGTGGCGGTGCTGGAACAATGCCAGCAGCACACCCCCGCCTCGCGTCTCTATGTCACCGACCTCAGCGATCCCGAGGCGGCGGAGGAGGCCGTACTGCGGGCTTGGGACGACATGGGCGGCCTCGACATCGTGGTGAACAACGCCGCCATCCCCAAGCGGCGCCTCACCCAGGAGATCACCGTGGCCGAGTTGCAAGAGACGATGCTGATGAACTTCGAGTCGCCGGTGCGCCTGACCCTGGCGGTGTTGCCCCGGATGCTGGAGCGCGACCACGGGATGATCGTGAACGTGGGCAGTTTCGGCGGCCGAGTGGGTATTCCCGGCGAGGCGGCCTACTGCGCCTCGAAGTTCGCCCTCACCGGTTGGAGCGAATCCATGGCCCTCGACCTGTGCCACACCGGTGTGGAGGTGCGCCTCATCCTCCCCGGCGCCATCGCCACGGAGATCTGGGAGCAACCGGGCAACGACGCCCCCCTCTTTGATGGCCCGTTCGAAACGGCCGAGTCGGTGGGCCTGGGCATCATGGCGGCCATCGAGGGCGACACCTTCGAGGCCTACCTGCCCGACATGTTGCCCATCGTGGAGATGAAGACGAGCGACATCGACGGCTTCTTCGCCGCCACGGTGGCCTACGCCGACGAGCAGCGCCGCCCCTGAGGCAACCTAGGCCGGCTGCGGGGTGAGCAGTTCCAGCACGTTGTCTCGCATCATGATCTTGGTTTCATCGGCGTCAAAGGTGGGGATGTCCTGCACGAAACTGGTGGGTTCGGGCAGGCCCTCGGTGTGGGGGAAGTCTGAGCCGAACAGCAACCGGCGAATGCCCAGCGCATCTTTCAGACGATCCATGTCGTCTTCGTAGTACGGCGCCACCCACACCTGGCGGGTGAATTGTTCCACCGGGTGTTCCTGGAACGAGAACGGCATCTTGCCGTTGGCATCGGTCAGATTGCGCAGGAGATCCGGAACCCACATGGCACCGTTCTCGATGGAGGCCAGGCGCAGGTTTGGGAAGCGCTCCAACACCCCATGACAGATCAGGGCCGCGAAGGTGTCGGAGATGCTGCGGTCCTGGAAGGCCACCAGCGGGAACACGGCGTGCTTGAAGCCCTCGAAGCCACCGCCCCCCGCGTCACCGCCGGCCCCCCACAACTTGCCGTAGCGCGATACGCCGCTGAGCCCGGCGTGCAGGGCCACGGGGATACCCGCCTCATTGAGCAGACCCCACACCGGGTCGAACTTGGCGTGGCCGGGCGACACGTAGCCGTCCCCGTCGGGCACCGGGCCCGGAATCATCACCACGATCCGAGCCCCGCCCTCCAGTACCCGGCGCACTTCGGCCGCCGCCAAACTCGCGTCGGCCAGGGTGATCATGGGGGCGGCGTAGAGGCGACCGTCGCCACCGTCGAAGCCCCAGTCGTCATCCAGCCAGCGGTTGAAGGCGGTGAAGGCGGCGTGCAGGGCGGGGATGTCGTGGCGCAGGGCTTCCTGCATGCCTACCCCGAGGGTGGGAAACAGCAGCGCACCATCCATCCCCTGCTCGTCGAGAAGGGCCAGGCGGGCCGCTCGTTCCCGGTAGCCGGGGTGATCGGCGATGGGGGCCAGTTCACCGAACATGGTCTTGAGATCGATGCCCCCCTCATTGCGCCCCCGGAAGTAGTCCTCCAGGCTCCCCGGTGCGGCAATCGGATCGAAGGTGGGGTTGGGAATGAACTTGTTGACCTTCCCGCCCACTAGGAGCCGGGGCTTGCCGTTGATCACAGCCCACTGCATGCACCGCTTGGCCATGGCCGGTTCGATGTAGCGGGTAAAGGCATCTTCCGCTTCGTAGTAGTGGTTGTCGGCGTCGAAGGGCCGGAACCCGAGATCAGGCATGTCCAGATCGTACTCGTTGGCGGGTCTTCTGACAGTGGCGTCAGGTACGCTCCGCCCATGATCGTGGACGGTTGGGTGAACTTGATCCCCGAGGCCTTTGCGGCCCGGTGGGTGGCGAAGGATTCGCAGCAGGGCGTGGTGGAGTTGTTTGGCTCAGACCTGGCCAAGAGCCCCACCGCCGAGGGCCTGCTGGCGGCGCTGGACGAAGCGGGCATCGACATCGGGGTGCTCACCAGCGGCCTATCGGACCCGGAGCGTACCCACCGGATCGGTGGGTACGCCGCCGAAGATTTCCTGGCCATCGCCGAGCAGTACCCCGGCCGCTTCCTCGTGTCCCCCACCGTGGAGCGGGCCGAAAAACCCGGTCGCAACGTGGCCCGTATCCGGGAACTGGCCCAACACCCCGACGTAGTCATGGTGCGGATCACCCCACTGGTGGAGCAGTACGAACTGAACCACCGCCTCTACTACCCCATCTACGCCGCCTGCGAGGAACTCGCCCTACCGGTGTCGATCAACATCGGTATCCCCGGCCCGCAGGTGCGCTCGCGCTGTCAGGACCCGGTGCTGTTGGAAGACGTGCTGATCGACTTCCCCGGCCTCACCGTGATCGGGGCTCACATGGGCCACCCCTACGAGGCGCTGCTCATCCAGTACATGCTCAAGTGGCCGTCGCTGTACCTCATGACCTCGGCCTACCTCGCCACCTACATGGACGCGGCGCTGGTGAAGTTCATGGACTCCTCCCGGGGCCGGGGGCGGGTGCTGTTTGCCTCCGACCATCCGGTGATCCCCGCCGCCAAGGCCCTCACCGCCGCCCGACAACTGCCGTTGTCCGACGAGGGCCGCGACCTCTTCCTCGGCGATGCCCTCCATCGCATCCTCACCCAGCGCCGCCCCTCACTCCGCTCGGTCTAACCCCTTCAACCGCTCCCCGATGGCCCGGTACTCCGGGGTGTCATGCGACGCACTCTCGGCGGCGAGCCCCTCGCGCAGGATGTGATCAGCGTTGGCCTTGAGGCGCTGATTCAGTAGCGCCTTGGTGGCTTGAACCGCCTGGGGGGGCTGGGCGGCCAAGCGATGGGCGTAGGCGGTGGCCTGCTCCAGAAGTTCCTCGGCGGGTACGGCGAAGTTGGCCATCCCAAGTTCCACCGCTTCCGCGGCGGAGAGACGGTCGCCGGTGAGGAGGTACTGCTTGGCCCGCAACAGACTCGTCATGGCCGGCCAGGTCAGCGCCCCACCATCGCCAGCCACCAGGGCCACCGACACGTGGGTGTCGGCCAAAAAAGCGTCCTGCGCCATGAACACGATGTCGCACAGGGTCACGATCGTGCAGCCCAGGCCCACCGCCGGACCGTTCACCGCCGCCACCACCGGAACCGACACGTTGAGCATCTCTTCCACCAGCCGACGGGCCAGGTGCAAGCTTTCCCGCCGCACCTCCAGGTCCACCCGGCGGCGCTCGAAATCCTCGTAACTCCCGCCGGCGCTGAAGGCCTTGCCGGCACCGGTGAGCACCACCGCACGGCACGCGTCGTCCCGTTCCACCTCCCCCCACAGCGCCACGAACTGGGCGTGGAGGTCCTCGGTGATTGCGTTGAGCGTGGTCGGCCGATTGAGGGTGACCCGCCGCACCGGTCCGTCCTGCGCCACGTCGATCCCGTCGAGGTCGTACATAGTTAGGATCCTTGTCTATGGAGGGCGGCCCGAGGGTAGCGATCATTACCGGGGGTAGCCGCGGCATTGGCCTGGCCTGTGGGCGACGGCTCGTAGACCAGGGCTACGACGTAATGCTCACCGCCCGCCACCCCGCCCGCTTGCAGGCCGCCGCCGAGACCCTCGGGGCTCGCTACCTGGCGAGCGACAGTACCGACCCCGATGCCTTCGCCGCCGTGGTGAGCGCCGCCGGTCGGGTAGACCTGCTGGTGCACGCCGCCGGGGTGCTCGATGGCACCTTCGTCCGCAAAGAATCGCTGGCCACTTTCGAAGCGGTCCTGCGCACCAACCTCACCTCGGCCTTGGTGGTAACCCAAGCAGTGTTGCCAGCGATGCCGGCCGGCGGCCGCATCGTGTTCTTGTCGTCGTCGTCCGCTCATGCCCCCCAGTCGGGGAAGTCGGCCTATTCGGCTTCCAAAGCGGGCCTCGGGGCCTTCGCCGGTGCCCTGGCCCAAGAAGTGGAACGCGACGGCATCAGCGTGCACCTGGTCACCACCGGCCCGGTGGCCACTCCGATGCTCGACGACGTGCACTTCCCCATGCATGCCCTCGCCGCCGACGACGTGGCCCGCACCGTGCAATGGCTCGATTCGTTGCCGGGCAACATGGTGCTGCGCGAAATCGAGATCTCGTCGGTGGCCACCGGCCCCTTCACCCCCGAGCCGTTCATCCCCACCGCCGCCCGGAACCTCGGCCGCCACGACATTCCCCACTAACCGCCCGTCACTGGGTCGCCAAAAAATGCTGGGCCTCCTGCTCCGGGTCCACCAGGGGGAGACCATCCACCTCGATCACCACCCGATCCAGGGTGGCGGTGCACTCGAAGCGGCCCCGGTAATCGCCGTCGGCCGGTGAGAAGTCGGGGGACCATCCCGCCGAAAGACCCGCCCCGGTGAGGGAAAAACGGCTCCACACCGAGCGGCGAATCTCGCCGCTGGCCACCACCACACCGTCGACGAGCAGTTCGGCCTGCGGTGGCGTGAAGCGGAAGGTCAGCACATGATCGCCCGGCGCCAGAGACACCAGTGGAGCCTCAATGCGGTAGAGCCGCCAGCTGAGCAGATTGTGCACGTAGCAGAGCCGCCCATCGGCCAGCAGATGAAACGACCAGCCGCCCAGCACCGAACCCTGCACCGCCAATACGCCTTCGAGCACGTCGGTCTCCGGTTCCACCGTGAGGTAGGCGTTGATCGTGTGCGCTCGCGCCCGAACGTTGACCGCCACGTTCTCCGGTACCGGGGACCGCCCCGGCCAATAGGTGTACTGCGAACGCGACGGGATCGAACTCGTGCGCCCGAAGACCAGTTCGGAGAAGGGACGGTTGTCTAGCGGCAGCACCCCGTTGCGCTCCGCTTCCTCCCACCAGCGGTCGATCATGGTGGCGAGTCGTTCGGGGTGGGCGGCGGCGAGGTCGTGACATTCCGACGGATCGGCCCGCAGGTCGTAGAGCTCCCACACCACCTCCTCGAGCCCCGGTGCCTCTACCTGGATCTCCTGGTAGGTCACCGCCTTCCAGCCCGCGTCGTACAACGCCCGGCAGCCGAACATCTCGTAGTACTGCGTCGTGTGGCACTCGGGGGCATCGGCGCTGGCGAAGGTGGAGGCGATACTCACGCCATCGAGCGGTCGTTGCGCTACCCCGGCCACCACGGCAGGCGCCTCGATGCCAATGAGATCGAGCAACGTGGGGGCCAGATCGATGGCATGCACGTACTGCGAACGCACCTCGCCACGCGCCGGCAGGCCGGCGGGCCAATGCACAATGAGCGGATCGGCCACTCCCCCCTCGTGGGTCTCGCGCTTCCAGCGCCGGAAGGGTGTGTTACCCGCCACCGTCCACCCCCACGGGTAGTTGTTGTGCAGCCGCGGCCCTCCGATCTCGTCGATTCGTGCGTCGGCCTCCTCCACCGTGGAAGGCAGCGCGTTCCACACCCGGGCGTCGTTGAGGGAACCGGTGGGGCCACCCTCGGAGGAGGCACCGTTGTCTGAGAGCAGCACGATCACGGTGTTGTCCAACTCGCCGAGGGTGTCGAGACGGTCGACCAGCCGACCGAGTTCGTGGTCGGTGTGCGAGAGATACGCCGCGAAGGCCTCCATGTAACGCGCGTAGACGCGCCGCTCCACCGGCGACAGATCGGCCCAGGCCGGCACCCAGTCGGGACGGGGCGACAACTCGGTGTGATCCGGCAGCAGGCCCTCGGCCTTCTGCCGGGCCAGCGCCACCTCGCGGGCGTGGTCCCACCCCTGCTCGAAGTGACCGCGGTAGCGATCCAGCCAGGCGGCGGGGGCTTGATGCGGCGAATGGCAGGCCCCGGTGGCCAGGTAGAGAAGCCAGGGCTTCTCCACATCCACGTTGCGGAGATCCTCGAGGTACTCAATGGCATGGTCTACGAGATCTTCGGTGAGGTGGTAGCCGTCGTCGTAGGAGCGGGGCGGTTCCACATAATGACTGTCGTGCACCAGGGCCGGCACAAACTGATGCGTTTCACCGGGGAAGAACCCGTAGAAGCGCTCGAAGCCGCGCCCTAAGGGCCAGCGGTCGCGACGGGCACCGAGGTGCTCTTCGTCCTCCGGGGTGAGGTGCCACTTGCCCACCGCCCACGCCGCGTAGCCCTGCGGCACCAACATGGCCGGGAGCATCGAACACGACCGGGGGATACGAGCGTCGTAGCCGGGAAAACCGGTAGCCAGATCCACGATACGACCCATCCCCACGGCGTGGTGGTTGCGGCCGGTGAGCACGCAGGCCCGGGTGGGCGAACACAGCGCGGTCGTGTGGAAACTCGAATAACGCAGCCCCCCCGCCGCCAGCCGATCAATGGTGGGAGTGGCGATGGCGGATCCGTAGCACCCGAGTTGGGCGAACCCAACGTCGTCGAGGATGACCAACAGCACATTCGGCGCACCAGCGGGGGGTCGCGGTTCGGGGGGCCAATGGGCCTCTGAGTCCCAGTGATAGCGCCCGATCCGACCCTTAAACTCCTCTGGTTCCACGCGGGGGTCCTCTCCTTAGCAGTGGTACACACGCTCGGCATTGGTGGCGAACAACTGGGCACGGTCGTGGTCGTTCAGCCCGGCGGTCACCGTGGCAAAGGTGGTGTAGAGCTCGTCGAAACTGCCGTGTATCCCATCCACCGGGAAATTACTGGCGAACATGCACCGGTGAACCCCGAAGGCTTCGATGGCGTACTCGAGCCAGGGGGCCAAGGCCGCCACCTGCATCGACCCCAGCGGCATCGCCAACCCCGACAGTTTGCACACCACCTGCTCACCGGCCCCGGCCAGCGCGGTGATACCGGCCTTCCACAGCGCGAACTCCTCGGGGGTGTTGGCCCGGGGCCAGCCGGTGTGTTCCACCACCACGACGAGACTCGGAAAGTTCTCCAGGCCAGCCGCCGCGGCGAGAAGTTGATCGGGCCGCGCCATCAACTCGAACACCAGACCCCGCTCTTGCAGACCCCGCAGCACCTCGGCGGCGGGAAGGGGACCACCACTCATCCCCATGGGACGGACGCCCCGAAAGCGTGACGCAGCCATCTGTTCGTCGATCAGGGCCAGGGCCTGCGCAACGGTGTCGGTAGGGGGAAGGCCGCCGATGATGGCCGCCAGGACGCCATCGGCCTCCGCTCGCTCGTCGAGTTCGAGCGTCTCGGCGATCGAGTGGCCGCCCGTGGCGGCGGCCACGTTCACCAGTTTTTCCACGTTCCACCCCGCCGACTCGGCCCGGTAGATGGGCACGTCGAACCGGCGCGACATCCCCGACACGTCGCCCATGTTCAGGGCCTGACGACCCGAGAGATACGGGTACCAGTCGGTGCGGGCCGGATCCCACAGATGCACATGCGCATCCACCACCCGGGTGGGGCGAGCGGTCATCGACCCACCAGCGCTCGCAACGTGGCGTCGAACCACTCGGGGAGTTCCGGACCTCCAAAGACGATGCTGCCGCTCGGGTGCGGGTGGCTACGCAAACCACACCAGCCAGCGCCGGTCACCAACTCCGCCCCCGCAAGGTCGATGCCCGCAGGGCTGCAAAGCAGGTGGGCGGTGAGTTCGCCGATCGGACCGAGGGCATCGTGACCCAGCGCCTCCATGCTCACCGCGAACGCCGCCACGCGCTCCCCGGTAGCGCGCCGAGAGGCGCGCGCCAACTGCGCCACCGACTGGGCCCGGCTGCGGCCACCGGCGGTGGTGGCATCGGTGAGGGTCACCAACCGAAGCGGACGGTCCGCCACCGTGGCGTAATCGGCCACGGCGCGCGCCCACCCGGCGTCGCGGTGGATGTGGTCCACCACTTCGGCGTGCTCGGCGAGCAACCGCTCCCAACCGCTCACCCCCCCGGGCGCCGCGGGGGTGCCGTGCAGGGCCACCACCACCGCATCAGGGGCGCCTACCCGATTGACGGCGGCGGCTAACGCCTCGGCCGCCCCCGCGAACCCGCCCGCCGGGGCGGCGGCGACGGCGGTGCAGGTGACGCCCCGGGCCGCCAGGGCCGCCGTGACCGCCGCCACCACCCCCGGCGGTTCACCCACGATGAAGCACGAACCCACCTTCCCCGCCCGGCCTTCCGCGGTGCCGGGATCGTCGAAGATCGTGGCCAGGCGCGGATTGCTCCCACCGTTGGTCGCCTGCGTTGCCTCGGCCGGGGCCAGGACCGCCGCCGCGGCCGCCTCGAAGAGATGCGGCAACGACCTCACGTCGTCGCTGCGAATGACCTCCAACAGTCGGGGTGCATCGATCAACGCCACCTCGGACCCGCCCGCAAAGAGCACGCGGCCGTTGCACCACCCCACGTCCTCCCCCACCAGGTATGCCCCCAACGGTCCCAAATCCTCCGGCGCCGGCATCGACCCGAGCGACAGCCCGCCCGTCGCCGATGCGCCTCCACCACCTCCGCCAGCGCTCCGGGCCCGGCCGAGCGCGGCGGTGACCATGCGGGTCAGAGCGATCGGTGACACGGCGTTGACCGTGACGCCGGGAGGCGCCTCGTTGCCCATCTGCCAGGTAAGGGAGGCGACGGCCCGCTTGGCACAGCCGTAGGCCCCGGTGTCCGCTGGTCGCCAGCCCGAGCCCGAGGTGACCCCGAGGACGCGGCCGTAGCGGGCCTCCGCCATGATTGGTAGCGCGGCGGCGAGGATGTTGAGGTACCCCTTGAGGTGCACCTCGAGCACCCCCCGCCAGTCCTGCTCCGTGCCCTTGGCGAAGCTCGTCGGCCGGGTGATACCCGCTACGTTCACCACCGCATCAAGCCGGTCCAGGTTCTCGAACAGATCGCGCACGGCCGCACCATCGGTCACCGACACGCCCGAGGCTCGGGCCGCGCCGCCGGCCGCGATGATGCGGCCCGCAGTGGTTTCGGCGGGGGCCGGGAGTTGCTCGGTGCCATCGAGGGACACCAGCGGGTCCATGGTGACCACGAAGGCGCCCTTCCGACCCACTTCGGTGGCGATGGCCGCGCCGATGCCACCACCCCCGCCGGTTACCACCACCACCGGCTGCCCGGCGGCGGGTGCATCCGATCCGGTCATCGTGCCACCGGCCCAACCTCAAGCTCTAGGCCTTCACAGTCGCCCCGTTGGAGCCACTGCTCCAACAACTCGCGATACCCGAAATAGTCGCCGTAGCCGCGGCCGTAGTTGCCGTTGCGCGGGTTCAGCGACTGGGGATTGCCTTCCTGATTGATGCGCGACGGCGTGCAGGCCGACATCACCGCGCTCCCATCCACGAAGGAATCCACGATCTTCTGACTCCACGCCTCCTCGGCCTCGGCGCGCACATCGAAGACCCTGACGCCGGATTGTTCGAGGATGCCCACCGCTCCGCCGATGAACTGCGCCCCCAACACCGCGAGTTGGGTGTAACTCACCGTCACCACCGCCTGCTGTCCGGGCGCGGGCATCATGAACAAGTTGGGGAATCCACGGCTCATCATCCCAAAGAGGCTGGTAGCACCGGGGGCCCACTTTTCGGCCAGGCTCACGCCCCCCCGACCAATGATGTCGTGGCCGGCCCGCCGAAACAGCGGGGTGAGTTCGGCTTCGAAGCCCGTGCCGTAGATGAGCAAGTCGACGTCGTAGGTCTCGCCGTTCACCACCGGGCCTCCTTCGCTGATCCGGTCAATACCGGCCGGACAGTCCACCAGGGTCACATTGGCCCGGTTGAACGCCTCCAGGTACTCGTCGTGAAAACACGGACGCTTGCACAGGTAGCGGTAGTACGGCTTGAGCGTCTCGGCGGTCACGGGATCGGTGACCACCTCGGCCACGCGCCGCCGGTGTTCTTCCATGATCCCGTAGTCCACTTCCTCGCCGTTGCGGAGGTACTCCTCGAGGGTCATGCCCTTCCAACGGGGCGGGTGATGCACGGCGGCGTAGTGGCGTGTCCATCCGTCATCGGTGAGGTCAGCCTCCACGGGCTGACCCAGCATCACGGCCTGGAAGTTATCCATCCGGGCCTGCTGCCAGCCCGGCCACCGCGCCTCCGCAAACTCCGTCGCCGTAGGTCTATTGCCGCGTACCCCCACGGCGGAGGGCGTGCGCTGAAACACGTAGACCGCTTGGGCGGCTTCGGCGAGGGGCGCTAAGCACTGGATCCCGCTGGCCCCGGTGCCGATGAGCCCCACGACCTTGTCGCCGAGATCATCCAGCGGCTCCCCCGGGCCACCTCCGGTGCGGGCGTAATCCCAGCGCGCCGTATGAAACGACTGTCCCTGGAACTGCTCCATGCCGGCAATGGCGGGCAACTTCATGAGGTTGAGAATCCCCACCGCCAGCACGTAGTAGCGGGTGGTGAAGGCGTCGCCGCGATCGGTAGTGATACGCCACCGGGCGGCGCGGTCGTCCCACGCCGCACGGGTTACCCCGGTGTGAAAGAGCGCGTTCGCCTCGAGGTCGAAACGGTCGCCGATGGCCTGCAGGTGGAGCCGAATCTCCTCCCCCGACGCGTACCGACTCGTCGGGACGTACCCCAACTCTTCGAGCATGGGCAGGTAGATGTACGACTCGACGTCGCACATCACGCCCGGGTAACGATTCCAGTACCAGGTGCCGCCGAGGCCACCGGCCTGATCCACGATGCGGATCTGCTCGATACCGGCCTGGCGGAGTTGGACGCCGGCGAGGATCCCGGCCATCCCGCCGCCCACGATCACTACCTCAACGTCGTCGCGCTGCGGGTCTCGTGCGGCAACGGGGGTGAAGGGATCTAGCCGGAACGCTCCGAAATGGGCATCCTCGGCGAGGTCCCGGATGTCGGCCCTTCCCGCGACGAGGCGCTTGTCTCGCTCGGCCCGATAGCGGGCCCGCACCACCTCCGGGTCGTAGCCCTCGGCTTCCCCCCTACCTGACATGAGTGTCAGATTAGCCATCCTCCACTACCGTGCGGTCGTGGACCTGGGCCTGCGTGACCGCGCCGCGATCGTGACCGGCGCCAGCCGAGGCATCGGCCGGCAGGTGGCGCGGGCCCTGGCGGCGGAGGGCGCTCGGGTCCTGATGTGCGCCCGAGATGCCGACGCGCTCGCCGCGGTGGTGGCGGAGCTCGACGGCGCCGGGGCCGCCTGGCCCGTCGATGTGACCAGCCCCCACGCCGCCGAGGAGATCGTGGCGGAATGTCAACGCCGCTTCGGCCGAGTGGACATCGTGGTGAACAACGCCGGAGGCGCCACCGCCAAGCCGCTCGCCAACCTCACTGCGCAGGACTGGCAGGAGGGCCTGGAGTTGAACTTCCTCGCCGCCGCCCGGCTGTCGGTGGCGGCGGTGCCGGTGATGCAGGCCGCCGGCTGGGGCCGACTCGTCCACGTGGCCTCCATCAGCGGCCGCGAACCCGACCCGCTGTTTGCGCCCTACGCCGCCGCCAAAGCCGCTTTGTTGAACCTGTCCACCTCTCTCTCCCGCGCCTTCGCCGCCGAGGGGGTGCTGAGCAGTTGTGTCATCCCTGGGGTGACCATCACCGAATTGGTGGAAGCCAACGCCGCCGCCACCGCCGCCCGCACCAACCGATCCGCCACCGAGATCATGGAACGCATGCTGGCCAAGCACGACGTCGCCACGGGTCGCTTCGGCACACCCGAGGAGATCGCGAGCGCCGTCGTGTTCTTGGCCTCGGACCAGGCCCGCTGGATCAGCGGTGCCACTCTCGAAGTGGACGGCGGCACCCTCCGCTCGATCTAGCCCAGTGAGGGTTGCCGCACCCGCAGCGATTCAGACCAAACCCGCGAGGTCGGCCCGGATGATCTTTCCCATGGCGTTGCGCGGGAGGGCCTCGACCACCACGAAGCGCTCGGGAATCTTGTAGCGGGCCAGGTTGGCGAGGCAGTGCTGACGGGCGGCGTCTTGGCCGAACACCGCCCCGGCGGCGGTCTCCACGAGGGCCACCACGCGTTCCCCCAATCGCTCGTCGGGGACGCCGAGGACCGCGCAGGCACCCACCTCGGGGAGTTCGTGCAGCACGCGCTCCACCTCGGCGGGGTACACGTTGGCTCCGCCACGGATAATCACCAGGCTCTGGCGGTCGCGAACATGCAGGTAGCCGTGGTGGTCGAGGAACCCGAGGTCGCCGGTGTGCAACTCCCCCCCGGCCAGCGCGGCGGCGGTGGCCTCGGGGTGCTCCCAGTAGCCCAGCATGAGGCGATACCGGTCATCCGCAGGGGCCACACAGATCTCGCCGGTCTCCCCGGGGGGCACCGTGGCCCCGTCGGGGGCTGCGATACGCACGCGCACATGCGGCAGCGGGCGGCCCGATGCGCCCGACCGGTGCGGCCCGTCGGGTGCGTCGATGCTCACCACGGTGGGGGCCTCCGTGAGGCCGTAGGTGGCCAGCACCGGCCGGGAAAACTTCGCCTCGAACGCCTGCCGGATGGCTTCGGGGCAGTCGGCCCCGCCCGTCCACACCTCGCGCAACGTTGCGAGGTCGCCGGGGGCCACCGAGGGTTCGGTGGCCAGGCTGTGCAGTAGCGCGGGCGGCCCGTTCCAGGTGGTGACCCGCTCGGTGCGGATCCATTCGGCCACGCCCTCGGCATCGATGCGGTCCATCACGATGGAACAGCCACCGGCCTGCGAGACGAGCAAGGTGGTGAGCACGGCCATATTGAGGACGGTGAAGGGGAAGCAGTCGCCCTTGCGCAGTTCGGGGCCGTACCCCCGGGTTTCCACCAGCACCGCGCCCGGCACCAGCAGGTTGTGCTGGCTGTGCACCGCTCCTTTGGGATGACCGGTGGTACCGCTGGTGTAGGCGATGCCGGCGGGGGCAAACGGATCCGGCGACCGCTCCAACGGCCCCGGATCGCCCGCCGCGCAGGCCTCTCGCCACCCCGACAGGGCCAGTACCGGCACCCCCATCGCCGGGAGTTCGTCGTCGCACAGGAGCCACGATGCCCCCGAGTCGGTGAGGAGAAACCGCTTCTCGGGCGGGGCCAGGGCCCGGTTCACCCCCACCCACACCGCCCCGAGGCGCATGGCACCGTGGAACGCGATCACCACATCGGCCTCGTTGGGCAGCGAGGCCGCCACGCGGTCACCCGGGCCGATGCCCAGACCGGCCAGCGCGCGCGCCGCCTGGTTGGCCGCCCGGTCCAACCCGGCGTAGGACAGGCGTTGCGTGCGGGTGACGAGCGCCTCACGATCCGGATCGGTGGCCAGTGCTGCGTCGAGAACACGGGCCACCGAAGCCGGAACGGACCTCATGGAAACGAACCGTAGTCCTCAGACTAACGTTCGTGTCACCTTTGTGGATGAGGAGTGCGCATGGACTTCGATCTCGGCGAGCAGGCGGCCACCCTGCGGACCAGGCTGCGCGCCCTGATCGCCACCGCCATCCCGGAGGACTATCTCGGGGCTTTCACGAACGACCCTGCCGATCTCGATGTGGCCCAACAGTTCTGCCAGCGCCTCGCCCACGAAGGCCTCCTCACCATTGCCTGGCCTACCCGCTACGGCGGCGGGGGCGGGTCGATGTGGGACCAGACGGTGGTGCGGGAGGAGATGTGGGCCCACCACGAACCGCGCGGCGCGCAGTACATGGGCCTCAACTGGGTGGGCCCGGCCATCATGGCCTACGGCACCGAAGCCCAGAAACAGCAGCACCTCTCGGCCATCGCGGCCGGGACGGTGATCTGGTGCCAAGGGTTCAGCGAGCCCGATGCCGGGTCAGACCTGGCCTCGCTCACCACCCGGGCCAGTGTCGACGGCGACGGCTACCGCATCAGCGGACAAAAGATCTGGACGTCCTACGCCGGGATGGCGCAATGGTGCGTACTGGCGGCGCGGGTGGGGTCTGGGGAGCGTCACGAGGGCATCACGATGTTCCTGCTCCCGATGGATGCACCCGGCATCACCGTGCGACCGATTCGCTCGATGCTGGGGTATCACCATCTCAATGAGGTGTTCTTCGACGATGTGGCGGTCGGACCCGACGCGGTGCTGGGGGGCGTGGGCGAGGGCTGGGCCGTGATCCGCCAGGCCCTCGCCCACGAACGCGTGGGCATCGCCCGTTACGCCCGTTGCGAACGACTCCTCTCGGCCCTCGGCGCGGCTCTCGCCCCCCATTGGCACGACCTGCCCGCGTCGCTGCAAGGACAGTGGGCCAAGGCCCTGGTGCAGGTACGGGTGGCTCGACTACTCGCCTACCGCACGGTGCATGCCCAGGCCACCGGCGAGGTTCCCGACGTCCTGGCGTCCTCCGCCCGCATTGCCGTTACCCAATGCGACCAGGCGGTGGCCGAAGTGCTCTGCCAGGCCGTGGAGGAACGAGCCCTGGAAGCAGGACCGACCGCCCCGTTGTACGGCGCCATCGAGGACCACTGGCGCTACGCCCAGGCCGCCACCGTGGCGTCGGGCACCATCGAAGTGCAACGCATGATCGTGGCCAAGGCCCTGCTGGGGCCGCGGGCATGAATCCGGTGCTGCCTACCGAAGCGATCGAGTTCGCCGCCACCGCGGCCAAAGCCTTCGCTGCCCTCGGCGGGGTGGATGCCGCTCGCCGAGCCGAAGAAGAACCGGCCCGTCGTGAAGGCGAGGTGACGGCCGCCCTCGCCGCCATCGGAGCCGGGGACCTCGACCCGCGCGCCAACCCCGACTCGCTGGCGGCCGCGGCGGCCCTGTGCGAGACCGCCGGCACCGTGGCCCTACCGTTCCCGTTGGTGGGCACCCTGCTGCGCGATAGCCAACAGCGCCCCTTCGCCGTGGTGCCCGAGGGCCTCTGGAGGGTCGACCACGGAGATTTGTTCCCGCAGTGGCGGGTGGCTTCGCTGACCGGCGGCGACACCATCGCCGCCGCTAACGCCGCCCCCCTCGGCAGTCGCCTCGGGCCGTTTGTCACCGACCTCCACGCGCTCGACCGCCCGACCGGCGACCCCCGCCCCCTCGACGCCACCCCTCACCCCGATCTCGCCATCCACCTCACCCTCACCGCCTGGCACATCCTGGGCACCACCGGGCGGGCGCTGGAGTTGGCGGTGGAACACGTGCAGGGCCGGGTGCAGTTTGGCAAACCCATTGCGGCGTTCCAATCGGTGCAGTTCCAACTGGCGGACTGTTCCGTGGCGCTGGCGGGGTTGCGGGAGTTGGCCTGCTTCACACTGTGGCGCTTGACCGCCGCCCCCGACGACGCGCTGACCGACGCCCTTGCCCTGCGCCTGCACGCCATCGACGTAGCCCGCACGGTGCTGCGCACCACGCAACAACTCCACGGCGCCGCCGGAGTGTGCGACGAGTACGACATTTGTGTGCTGATCCGCCTCGTGCAACCCGCCCTGCGCTTACCCTGGGGCGCCGAGCGCACCACGGAGGCGCTCGCCGAGGCCATCGCCCGCCACGGCTTCGAGGGCCTCTTTCCCCACGGTCTGGCGTCGCGGTGACCACCTTCGAGGGACCCCCGCTCGCCGAATTCCCCGGGATCGGTGCCCTCACCCTCGGGGCGTTCCTAGAGGAGGTCACCCTCCGCTTCGCCCCCCACGAGGCCCTCGTGTTCGACGATCCGATGCGCAACGGCGCCACCCTCCGGTGGACCTACGCCGAGTTGGGGCGTCAGGCCCACCGCGTGGCCCAGGGCCTGCGGGCCGCCGGGGTGCAACGGGGCGACGCGGTGGGCATCTTGATGGGCAACCGCCCCGAGGCGGTGGCGGGGATCTTCGGCGCCGCCCTCGCCGGGGCGATCGCGGCGCCCTTGTCTACCTTCGCTCCCCAACGTGAGTTGGCTTTCATGCTTCGCCGGGCGCAGGTACGGGTGGTGCTCACCCAGGACCGCCTACGGCAACGGCGCTTCGGTGACGACCTCGACGCGCTCCGGGCCCAGCTCCCCGACCTCACCACGGTGGCGGTGGTGGGCACCCCGTCCTGGGATGGCTTTCTGACCGCCCCGCCCGATCCGGCAGCGCCGGTGGCCGAGGCGGTGACCCCCGACGATCCTGCCGTGGTGATCTTCAGTTCCGGGACCACCAGCGTCCCCAAGGGGATGCTGCACGCCCACCGGTCCCCCACCCTGCAATTCTGGGTGCAGGCACAAATCTTCGGTCGGCACCCGGCCACGCGGATGTGGACAGCCCTCCCGCTGTTTTGGACCGCCGGTTTCAACACGGCCATGGGCTCCACCCTCGCCGCCGGCGGGTGCTGGGTGATGCAAGAGACCTTCGAACCCGCGGCGGCGCTGGCCCTGATGGAACGAGAGCGGGTGACCGAGCCCTACTCGCTCCCCCATCAGACCGCCGCCTTGGCGGAGCATCCGGCGTGGGCCACCACCGACCTGTCGTCGCTCACCTGCGTATTCGGCAAGAGCGCCTTCGCCCACCATCCCCGCGTCACCGGCGACCCCGCCTGGATGATGCCGGTGGGCTACGGACTGTCGGAGACCTGCGCCTTCTTCGTGAGCCACTGGTGCACCACGCCGCGCCCCCTCACCAAGCAGAGCATGGGTCGGCTTCTCCCCGGGAACCGCCTGCGCATCGTGGACCCTGATTCCGCTCGGGTGCTCGGCGTGGACGAAGAAGGCGAGTTGGCGGTCGCCGGTCCCACCCTTTTCCGGCGCTATCTCGGCGAAGCCGACGGAGCCAGCCTGGACGCCGACGGGTTCTTCCACACCGGCGACGCCGGTCACGTGGACGCCGAGGGGTACGTGCACTTCTCCGGTCGTCGCACCGAAATGATCAAAACGGGCGGGGCCAACGTGTCTCCCGCCGAGATCGAGGTGCAGTTACGGGCGATGCCGGCAGTAAAATTGAGCCGCATCGTGGGGATACCGGACCCCCGTTTGGATCAGGTGGTGGTGGCCTGCATCACCCTGAAGGACGGCGCCGCGGCCAGCGCCGAGGACATCCGGGCCTGTCTCACAGACCGGGTGGCGGCCTACAAAGTGCCCCGGCACGTCCTGTTCTTCGCCGATGGCGAGATCCCCATGACCGCCAGTGCCACCAAGGTGCGCGACGACGCCCTTCTCGCCCTCGTGCAGCACCGCCTCGCTCTACACCCTGTCCCCACCACCCCCGGAGCCCCATGAGCCGCGCTGAAGATTCCCCCACCCTGGATGTGTCCGACCTCGACCAGTACATGGGAGTACCCATGGAACCCGGCGAGCTCAAGGAACCCGTGGCCACCAACGACATCCGTCGCTGGGTTCAGGCCATGCACTACCCGAACCCGCTGCATTACGACGAGCGCTGGGCGGCGGAGAGCCGCTTCAATTCCATCGTGGCGCCCCAGTCCTTCACCGTGGCCTGCGACACCAGCCACGGCTGCTCTCCGGCCCAGGTGGGTTTGATCCCGAGTTCGCATCTGATCTTCGGCGGCGACGACTGGTGGTTCTTCGGGCCCCGGGTGCGCCCGGGCGACCGGATGGTGTGCCATCGGATGCCCTACGACTACCGGGTCACCGACACGAGTTTCGCCGGACCAACCTGTTTCCAGCGCGGCGACACTCTCTACATCAACCAACGCGGCGAACGGGTGGCCCAGCAACGATCCACCGCCATCCGCTATCAGGTGCGCGAAGCCAAGGAGAAGAAGTTGTTCTCCGAGCCCACCGAGCCGGAATGGACCGATGACGCTCTCGCCGACCTGGAGGAACAGAAACTTCCCTTCATCAACCAGATCCAACAACTGCAGCACCAACCGCGCCACTTCGAAAGCGTGCAGATTGGTGATGCCCTCGCCAGCAACGTCATCGGGCCGCACAGTCTCGCCAGCTTCACCACCGAGTGGCGGGCGTTCCCGATGACCACCTGGGGCGCTACCGCCAAAGGCCCCACCACGGTGCGGGCGGAGGCGCTCGGCTACACGAAGGAGATGGCCGGCTTCGAGGGCGATCGTCGCATGGAGCGGGTGAACCCCGAACTCACCGATGGCGCCTACTACGGCCCGTCGCGCGGCCACCTGCAACCCCGCTGGGCCCAGCACGTGGGGATGCCCAGGGGCTACGGCTACGGCGCGTCGATGGGGGCGTGGATCATCGACTACGTGGCGGCCTGGGCCGGTGAGTGGGGAGGGGTGACCCACTCCTCGGCGCAGTACCGCAACCCGGCCTTCACCGGGGATGCCACCTTCTTCACCGGCGAGGTGGTGGACAAGCGCGTCGAGCGACGGCGACGCCACCTCGCGGTGGTGAAGGTCGAACTCAGGAACCAGGACCACACCGTGATGGCCAAGGCCACCCTCGACGTCGAACTCCCCGCCGAGGCGACGACGTGAGTCGGCGCGTCATTCTCTCCACTGCCCCCCTGCGGGGCCCAGGGCTCGACACGTTGCGGGGCCTCGGTGAGGTGATCCTCGACCCGTGGATCGAGCACCGTCCGTTGCGCATCTACGACGGTGAACACTTCGCCGAGCGCGCCGCGGCGGTGGGAGCGAGCGTGGTGATCTGCGAGGCCGACCAGTGCCAGGGCCCGCTACTCGACCTCCCCCTCGAAGCCATCGGGGTTACTCGCGGTGATCCCACCAACGTGGATGTAGCGGGGGCTACTGCGAAACACATCCCGGTGCTGCGCGCTCCGGGCCGCAACGCGGACGCCGTGGCGGAACTCACCGTGGGGTTGTTGCTGGCGGTTACCCGAGGCTTGGTGGCTGCCGACCACGACGTGCGGACCGGCGAGGTGTACCGCGATGGGACCATCCCCTACCAGCGGTTCCGGGCCTGGCAGTTAGCGGGCCGGACGGCCGGGCTGGTGGGCCTGGGCGCGGTAGGACGAGCCACCCGTTGGCGCCTGGAAGGCCTCGGCATGGTGGTCATCACCGCCGATCCTTTCGCCGCCGACGCCTCCCATACCCTCGAGGACCTTCTGGCCCTGGCCGACGTCGTATCGATGCACGCTGCGGTCACTCCCGACACGGTGGGGCTCATCTCCGCAGAGCGAATCGCCCGCATGCGCCCGGGGGCGGTGTATGTGAACTCGGCCCGCGCCGGCCTCCACGATCTCGATGCCCTCACCGCCGCGCTGCTCTCCGGCCATCTCGCCGCCGCCGCCCTCGACCATTTCGATGGCGAACACCTCCCCGCCACCCATCCGCTGATGACGATGGACAACGTGCTGCTCACCCCCCACATCGGTGGAGCCACCTACGACACGGAGACCAACCACACGACCATGATCGCCGATGGTCTGGCCGCCGTGTTGCGCGGCGAAACCCCGACCAACCTCGTGAACCCGGAGGTCCTCCACCATGGCTGACACCACTGCCTCACCCACCACCACCCGCGCCGCCGTGCTGGCGGCGGCCAAGAAGATGCTGGCCGAGGGATTGGTAGAGGGCACCTCTGGCAACATCTCCGGACGGCTACCCGACGGTTTGGTCTGCGTTACCCCCTCGTCGGTGTCCTACGAAGCGATGCGGCTCGAAGACCTCGTGGTGGTCGGCCTCGACGGCACGGTCGTGGAGGGCACCCGGGCCCCCACGACCGAGAAGGACCTGCACCTAGCCGCCCTGCGGCGCTACCCGGAACTCGGGTCGGTCATCCACACGCACGCGGTGTACGCCACCATGTTCGCCTTGGCCCACGAACCCATCCCGGCGGTCATCGAAGAAGTGGTGGTCTACCTGGGCGGCGACGTTCCCTGCTGCGCCTACCGCGGGACCGGCAGTGTGGCCCTCGGCGACGAGGTGGCCGACCACCTCGCGGATCGTGGCGCCACCCTCCTCGCGAACCACGGCCTCGTCACCTGTGCCGCCTCCCCCGAGAAAGCCCTCCACAACGCGGCCCTGGTGGAGCGCACCGCCAAGATCGTCTGGGGGGCACGGGCCATGGGCGCCACCATCCACCCGCTCCCCGACTCGGTAAATCGCGACATGGCCGGGGTGTACAGCTACCTCCGGGGAAACCCGTGACGCGCCCACCCCAACCGGCGGTGAGGGGCGTATGACACCGGCCTTCGAGGAAGGGCCCGAGCGGGGTAACCAGCGTGCCCTGCGACGGGCGCCGGGGCCCAGGCGGCCTTCTCGGCTACCTCGCCCCCCCAGGGCGACCTCGACCTCCATGCCAACGCAAGTCCCCGGGGTAGTGCGCCAGCCACCTCGGTGGTGTCGCCCGAACAGCGACTGTGAGAGGTCGACAACGTACTCGTGGGCGATTCGTCGGTGTTCGTGACCGCCGCGGGCTACAACCCCACCTTGACTCTCGCCGCTCTCGCCCATCGCGCCGCCACCCTCCTCAGCGGAGGAAAGCCATGACCTCTAGTGTTGGACCCATGGGCCCCGTTCCGCTTCGCATGAGCGCCGCCGTGCTCCAAGGACCGGGCCGACTGCAGGTGAACGATGTGCCCGTGCCACCCCTGGGTGATCAGGACGTGCTCGTGAAGATCGACCTCTGCGGCGTGTGCGGCAGCGACCTGCACATGGTGCTCGACGGGTGGGGGCAGCGCGGCAGTTGGCAGGGCCATGAGTGGACCGGCACTGTCCTGGCGGTGGGCCCGGAGGTGCAACGGTGGCAGCCCGGTGATGCGGTGGTGGGTGGTCCTCCGATCCGGTGTGGCACCTGCGCCAGTTGCGTCGCCGGACGACCCGCCCTGTGTGCCCAACGCGATACCCCCGGTATCGGTCCCGAACAGGGAGCCTTCGCCACCTACAAGGTGAGCCGCGAAGGAGAGTTGCTGGCCCTACCGGCCGATCTCGATCCGCGCGCCGCCACCCTGGCCGAGCCGCTGGCGGTGGCCCTCCACGGCATTCACCAGTCCGGCATCACGGCGGGCCAACGGGCGTTGGTCCTCGGAGCGGGCCCTATCGGCGCCCTCACTATCGCCGCCCTGCGAGCCCGCGGCATCCACCATGTGGTGTGCGCCGAACCCACCGAGGGTCGCCAGGCTCTCGCCCGGGCGGTGGGGGCCAGTGAGGTGTGCCACCCCCGTGATCTGGTGGTGCCCAGCATCGCCGAACCGGGCTTCATCGTGCCCGGAGCCGTAGATGTGGTGCTCGAATGCTCCGGCAAGGCCGCCGCCATGGAGGCTGGCTTGGCCCAACTCGTGCGCGGGGGCACCCTCGTACTGGTGGGGGCAGGGATCGAATCCCCCCGCTTCGATCCCAACCGCATCCTGCTCAACGAAGTCATCATCACCGGGGCGTTCACCTACAGCGCCAACGGCTTCAGCGAAGCCCTGGACCTGCTGGCGTCCGGGGCCCTGCCCGTTGACGAACTGCTCGAGCCCGACCTCGTATCTCTCGACGGGCTCCTCGACGCCATGCGAGGCCTGGCCGATGGACGCCTGGCCGGAAAGGTCCTGGTGCGCCCATGAGCGGCCCCGTGTTTGCCAAACCGCCCCGCTTGAACCACGTGGCCCTCTCGGTGGCCCCCGACGCCCTCGATGAGGAGGGCCGGGCCGACCTGGTGGCGTTTTACGGCACCGTCTTTGGCTTCGAGGAGTACCCGCAACTCACCGAAGACCGCGCCCGCCTCGTGCTGCGCGCCCATACCCACGAGCAGTTCGTGTTCCTCATCGCCACAGCCAATCCCATGGTGGCCCCCCGCCTCGACCACTTCGGCCTGTCGGTGTCATCGAAGGCCGAGTTCGACGAGGTGTACGCACGGGCCGCCGCCTGGGGTGATGCCCACCCCGGTGAGGTGGACCTGATCGACCCCACCGTGGAGGAATACGTGGGCGCCCTGGCCCTCCACTCCTTTTACCTGGGGTACCGATTACCCCTCATGGTGGAGACGCAGTTCTTCGACTACCTGTTCTAAGGCGCGGGTCCCGGGTGCCTCAGGCTCTCTGCAGCGCCGCCGCACTCAGTCCCCGAAAGCGCCGGTAGCGCCCCTCCGCCGCCTCTACCCAGGGGGGGTTGGGTTCCACGATCCGGGCGGTGGTGGCCCAGCGCGACGCGTCAGTCATGGAGGATTCCAACCCCGCTACACACCGGGCCACGAAGGCGCTACCCAGCGCGGCGCCCTCGGGCACGGCGGCCACCGCCACGGGCAGGTTGGTGCAATCCGCCAGCGCCTGCATCCACGGCTCTACCTGGGTACCGCCGCCGGTGGCCACGATGCGTTGGGGCACCAGGCCCGCCTCGGCAGCCAGATCGAGGTGGTGACGCACCACGAAGCCGGCGGCTTCGTACGCCCCCCGCAGGAGATGCTCGGGGCCGTGCTGGAGACCCACGTCATGGAGCGAGACGCGCAAGTCGCGGCGGTGCAGGGGGGTGCGTTCTCCGCGCACGTAAGGCAGCCAGACCGGGATCTCGCCCGGGGCCACGTCACCTACCCGAGCCGCCGCCGATGGTCCGAGCCACCGCCGCACCCGATCGAGGAACAGGCCGC